>JAFSCW010000008.1 GCA_017436605.1 Clostridia bacterium
ATGTTCTGGCGGTACCAACATGTCTGTACACAGTAGTTCTATGACCTGACGCTTTAGTGTTTCCTTTTGCAGCATCTTCATCACCCTTTTCATTGTACCAAAAAAGGCCGCCAATGGCGACCTTTTTTGACAGTCTGAGACAGGAGCTTTCGCTCCTGTCAGATTGTTTACGATGCCGCCTCCAGCATATTTTCAATAAATATCCCATACCCTCTGGTCGGATCATTCACCAGCACGTGAGTCACCGCACCCACCAGTTTCCCATCCTGAATAATGGGACTGCCGCTCATCCCCTGAACAATGCCGCCGGTTTTCCCAAGCAGGCGTTCATCTGTCACGCGCAGGAGCATACCCTTCTGCGCAGGCTTATCCTGCTCGAAGCAGCGCAGAATCTCCACGCTGTACTGCACAGGCATTCCGCCGTCCACGGTGGAAATGATCGCCGCAGGACCGGGCTGCACCTCATCCCGCCTGCCGACAGGCAGGCCCTGCGGATAGAGCGCGCCTTCCATCTGCCCATTCATATGGCCGAAGACGCCGTATTCGCTGTTCAGACTCAGCGTGCCGATCTGGTCGTTTTCCTTGAGAAAGCTGCCCTTAAGCTCGCCGGCGCTGCCGCTTTCCCCGCGCACCACGCCCACGATATCCGCCCGCAGGATCGCGCCCTCGCGCACGGTGACGCTGTCGCCGGTATCCCCGTCGACAATCGCATGCCCCAGTGCGCCGTATGCCTGGGTTACCGGATCGATATACGAAAGCGTTCCTACGCCTGCCGTACTGTCGCGGACCCATATGCCCAGCCTGCGTCTTCCGTCCGCCGGATCGCTGACGGTCTTCACCGAAACCGTCTCAGCCCTTCCCCTGCGGACGACGCTCAATTCAACCGTGTCCGTTTTGGCGCTGCTCACGCACTCCGTCAATTCCGATGCGCTCAAAACTGCACGGCCGCCGATATGCGTAATCACATCGCCAACGCGCAGCGCGCTTTTCGTATTCTCCCGGTTTCCTTTTGCCACGACCAGCACGCCCTGCGTCTTCAGCGCGATGCCGATCGCCTGCCCTCCGGGAATCAGTATGCGCTCCTCAACCGGAAGGCTGACCGGCGCATCTTCCCCCCGCGTGCCATGAAAAGTCCATGCGCGGGGGCGTGCGGAATATGAAACCACAAGGGCGGCGGCAGCCAGTACGGCACAGGAAAATCGGCGCAGTTTATCGTTCATGCTCATGCCTCCGGAATGAAGATTTCACCCGAAAGGATGGGCAAGCGAACCGCGCCGTATCCCGGCTTATTCTTCCGGCTTTTTCTGGGCGTCAAGCAGCTGCTGAAGCTCTTCCATGAAGGACTGCACGTCCTTGAACTGCCGATACACCGACGCAAAGCGGATATACGCAACCTCGTCAAGCTGCTTGAGTCCTTCCATGATCAGAAGACCGATGCGCTCGCTGGTCACTTCCTGCTCCGGCTGGCGGCAGACGCTGGCCTCGATATGCTGCACGAGCTTTTCGATCTCCTCCAGCGGGACCGGACGCTTTTCGCAGGCCTTGAGAATGCCGTTTCGAACCTTGGCCGGATCAAACGCCTCACGGCGCTTATCCTTTTTGACGATAAACACCGGCAGCATTTCGATCTTCTCATAGGTCGTGAACCTGCGCTGGCAGCCCTCGCACTCGCGTCGGCGGCGGATTGCGCCATCCTCCGTCGGCCGGGAATCGACGACGCGGCTTTCCGTGCAATTGCAATATATACACTTCATGACTGGATGTTCCTCATTTCACAGATTTCTTTGGTTTTTCGCGGTTTCATTATACCCGTTTCCGCGCCAAAGGTAAACGGATTTTTTCACATCCATCCAATTTTGTAAAATCCTGTTCAATTTCTACAGGGCGGAAGCGAGACCAGGATGACGTCGTCGCCGATACAGGCAATCTGCTGCCACGGAATCAGAATCTGACTTTTATCTCCATGGAAAAAAAGCGAAAGACATGAGCATCCATGGACAATCAGCGCGCGCAGCTGTCCGGTCGATACGTCCAGTTCCAGATCGGCGGCGCGCCCGACAAGCCTTCCGTCTCCGATACAGATGATGTCCTTCTTTTTGAGATCGCTGAACGTCACGCGTTCCTTCCCCCTTCTGCTGCGCGCTTTACGCGCCTCTATGCACAAACGCCCGAAATATGACACTGCCTTCCCGGAATATTTCACGGCTGCCGCCGTCATAATGCGTTTATCTTCATCATCCGAGGAGGACAAACTCATGGCGATCGGCAAAGTAGAAATCTGCGGCGTGGATACCTCCGCCCTTCCCGTTATTTCCAACGAGCGCATGCGCGAGCTCTTTCCCCTCGTCCATGGCGGCAACGCCGCCGCGCGGGAGGAATTCATCCGCGGCAATCTCCGCCTGGTGCTCAGCGTCCTGCAGCGGTTTCATCACCGCACGGAAAACGTCGACGACCTGTTTCAGGTCGGCTGCATCGGCCTGATCAAGGCGCTGGATAATTTCGACGTTACGCAGAACGTACGCTTCTCCACCTACGCCGTACCGATGATCATCGGAGAAATCCGGCGATACCTGCGCGACAACAACGCCATCCGCGTCAGCAGATCCCTGCGCGATATCGCCTATAAGGCGCTTGCCGTGCGCGACAGGCTGCAAAGCGAGCTGGGCCGGGAGCCCAGCGTCGCGGAGATTTCCAAACAGCTGGAGCTGGACGAGGAAGACGTCACCCTCGCGCTCGAGGCGATACAGGATCCTGTGAGCCTCTGCGAGCCTATCGGCGGCGATAACGCCGACACGCTCACCATCGGCGATCAGGTGCGCGATGAAAGCATTACCCAGGAAGGCTGGCTGCAGCATATCGCCATCAGCGAGGCCATGCGCCGGCTGAGCGAACGGGAGCGCAGAATCCTGAGTCTTCGTTTTTTTCAGGGCCGCACGCAGATGGAAGTGGCCGGAGAAATCGGCATCAGCCAGGCGCAGGTATCCCGGCTGGAAAAGGCTGCGCTGGCACATATGAAAAAGCTGATCTGATCATTCGGCGTTTCGGGCAGCGTGCACATCCGCAATTGCGTCCGCAATCACAGCGCAGGAGGCCAGCGCCTCCTCAAGCGTATTATGGTTATTGCCGATCTCAATCAGCAGCGCGCCTGTGGACACATGCTGATTGAACCTGCCCGATTTCACCTTCACATCCCGCGCAATCCCGCGAACGCGCCCGCTCATCGCCTCCGTGATCTGCTCGGCAAGCTCAAGGTTTTGGGGCCAGTCCGGCCGCTCGTCAAAACCCGCTCCCGTTGCGCCCGTCCCTTTGCCCACGAGCAGCATCACATACGCCATCGGCGTTCCTTCGTGCTCCACGCCGTTTGCGCCGTTGTAAGGGCCGCTGTAGGCGTCTCTGTGGACGTCGAGAATATAGTCGTAGCTTTCCCCATGCGAAAGCCGCGATTCGATCATCTGCAGCGAGCGGCTATAGGCGTCCGAAAGCGTCGGCGGCTCGAAGGCCGTTTTGTCGTGCACGACCACAAAACCCCGCGTTTCCAGCTCCTGCGCCAGCTTTTCCCCGACCCGGATCATGTTATGCGCCGCATCCTTGGTTCTCCATGTCTCCGTCGGGATATACTGCGCCTCATCCGTCATCCTGTACGCCTCCCAGGTATGCGTGTGGTAAATCAGCACGCGCGGCCTTTCCTGCGTCATTGCAGCGGCCTGCGTCGCCTCCGGCATGATGTATTCGATCCGCAGCGGCGTCTTCTGCGCCCGCGCGGCTCCCGGCATGCACAAAAGCACAAGCAGCACAGCCGCGCACAATCCCCTCAGTCGCATGGTCTTCCTCCTCAGCCGCCCTGAATTCCCTACAGTCTATGACGCTGCTTTTTTCGGTATTCGGAATTTGCCCCGCACATGTCGTTTCCGCGGGCATAGTCTGAAATCGTGAGGCATCCCCTCATAATCCATCTGCCCAAGGAGGCGTGCGCTATGAGCTTCTATTCTTACAAAAACGCACACTCATCCAGCTGCCCCTGCAGCATATCCGGAAGCGAAGTGCTCAGCGGCCTGAACGAGAAGATCTGCATCCAGGTTCAGCGCGTTTACGACAGCTGCCTGTATCAGGAACAGCTCAGCCAGCAGCGCATCACGCTGGTCAGCTACGGCCTTGTTCCTTCCTGCTGCGGCGAGAATGACGCCTGCACCCAACCCGTTATGCCGATCACCTTCGAAAGCTGCCGCTCCACGACAACCGAAGGCGTCATCCGCAATCTGTCTGTCGAGCGCCTTTGCGACAGGCCCTGTTTTGCCCGCGTGAAATGCCAGATCGACGTGCCGATCGACATCCTCTTCAGCGACGCAAACGGCCGCGAATACATCGGCCGCGGCGTCGTGACCGTCGATCGCGACGTTCTGCTCTCGATTCCGGACGAATCCATCGTGCCCTATACCATCGAAGCGATGGTCTCCGCCATCTGCGTTTCCGGAACATATGTCGGCAACAACATCTTCGAGCTCGAAATCTGCGTGACGGCCATCCTCAAGGTGCTGGCAAAGGTCGAAATCCTCGTTCCGAGCTATGGTTACTGCGAAGTGCCGCCGTGCGAAGAATTCGCGGATTCTGTCTGCGACGAGTTTTTCTCGCTTCCGCTCTTCCCTCAGGCGCTTTGCAGCGACGACGTCATGCGCGCGCGCAACGTCGCCTGCACCTGCGGCAGCTATCAGAGCACGACCGGACTGGGCTGCAGCGGCCAGACGCTGGGCTCCGCAGGCTGCTGCCGCTGAGTTTCCCGGCGCGCCCGCTTCCAATCGTCCTGGCAATAGGAAGCCGCCCTGCGTTCAATCCTGTTTCTTTTATCCCATAACAGAAAAAGAGAAGGGCCGTTCGTCGGTCCTTCTCCTGTTTCTGTTGATGCTGCACCGCTGTTTTTTCTTATTCCGCCGTGCCCCCAAGGGTCATCTTCTTTCCGAAGACATAGCAGGCAATGCTGAAGCTGCGCGCGCCCTGCCCTTCGCCCATGCAGAGCATCGTCGCAGACAGATCCCCCTGACTGCCGACATTCAGCACGTTCGCGCCGTAATTGTCCAGCTGCACAAGGTCTCCCTGTACGGGCATGATCTCCATGGAAAGCCATTCCGCCGGGAAAAACCCTCTGTTGCGAAGCCGGGCCGTAACGGTTACAAACGCGCAGTCCTGCGCGGAAAGCTGCTGCGCATCCGCATAGACCCTCCCCGCAAACGTCCCCTCGCGCAGGCTGCTTATCGTCTGATCAAAGACTTCCTGCGCCTGCTCTGCCGGCGTGACCATCACGGTCGCCTGCTCGATGACCGGCGCCATCGTATTGAGCGCATACAGCACGGCAAGCGCGCCTGCAATGGTCGCAATCAGCGCGGCAATCGCCAGTGCCTTCATGATTCTCCCCACGTTAATCCTCCTGCTTTCCTTCCAGAATAGAGCTCATCTGGTCGATCATCTCCGAATCCTTCATCCGGAATTTAAAGACTACGCGCCTGGAAGCTTCCTTATCAATCGTTTTCCCGTCCGCCATGTACACGGGATCAGCAAAGGAACGGCCGTTCGCGGTCAGAATCGACTGGAGCACCTGTTTTTCCCGGCTGCTCATGCCCTGAAGCTCCGGACCGAGGCAATAGGTCGCGACGGCCAGCGCGCGTTCCTGCGAAAGGGCCAGGTTATGCAGATAGCTGCCGTCCGTATCGGTATGACCTTCGATGATGATCTCGCCGACATAGCCCTCGTTTTCCTCGCTCATCAGTGTGCGGACATAGACGGGAATAAATGCGTTGAGCAGCGCCTTGCCGCTGTCTTTGAGTTCGTTTTTTCCGCTGTCAAAGAGCACCGCGCCGGTGAATGCAATCGCGCCCGTCTTCCGGTCCACCACGGCATCGAGCCCGGCGCCGCGCAGCTCGTCACGTAGCTCCTCGATGATGCGCGAACGAAGGCCGATGAGCTTATCAATCTCCGTCTGCTGCGCGGCAAGCAGCGCCGCCTGTTCCTCAATTTTGCTCTGCTGCAGGGACAGGCTCTGCTGCGCAGCGGTCAGCGCCGTGCGGTTTTCTTCGAGCTCCTTCTGCTGCTCCTGCAGCATCAGCGTCGTCGTCGCCAGGAGCTCCTCCTTATCCTGAAGCTGCGCCTCCTGATCCAGCAGAAGGCTCTGCTGGGTGGAAAGCTGCGCTTCCTTGGTTTCCAGCTCGATGGTCTTTTTCTGCTGCAGATCCACGAGCTGATAGATCGCCATAAACAGAATCAGCGCAAAGGTAAAGAGCATGCCGGCCATCATATCGGAATAGGAAATCCAATAGCTGCCGTTTTCTCCGCTGCGCCGCATTTTCTTTCCCGGGCGCATGCCTTACTCCTTTCCTGCCTCATCCGCTGCCTTTGAAAGCTTCTCCATTGACTTCTGCAGCCGGACCAGCGCGGTCACAAACTGATCAACCTGCTCCGCATAGCGCTCGCGGCTCTGGCTGAGCATCTGCGGCATGACGCGCGCCTGCTCGCGCATGGCGTCCAGCGTCTCGTTCATCTGGCGGATCGACGCGCTGATGCTCTCATCAAAGAGGGCCGTCGTCCTCGCAAGGTTCTCCTGCGTCTTTCGGGTGAATTCGCCGTAGCTGCCCGTGAGCGCCTCCGCGCCCTCATGCAGCTGCTCGACCACGCGATCCATTTCCTTTGCCGTCAAGCGCGTCTGTTCCTGCGCGCTCTGGAGGAATTTATCCGTCCATGCGGCGTATTGCTGGGAATTGGCCGCCAGCGCCGCCTGATATTCCTGCAGCCTGGCCAGGTACATGGCCTGCTGTCCGCTGGTCTTGTTCATCGCCTCCAGCAGCTGGAGCGTCTTCTGGTTCGTCTCTTCGACATGCGCGCGGGAAGCATCCATATCCGCGACATAATCCCGGAAATGCTCCAGAACGCCCTGGGAGAGCTGATGCATGTTGATGACGTCCTGCGTCATCTGGCCGATCGCCTGCGTCGCGGCGATCATCTGCTGCTGGGTCTTGAGCTGTTCGCGCCCCGTCTCTGCGAGCACCTGACGCAGATGCTCGAATTCGCTGCCCAGCGCGACGTTCATCCGCTGGACAAAGACCTGCGCGATGCGGTCCACGCCCTCGACCTGCGCCTGCGTCGCGGCGAGAATAAAATTATCCATCGAGCGCTGCACGGGCAGCATCGCGCGCAGGATACTTCCCTCCATCTGAACCGCCATCTTCTGGCTGACGTCCTCGACTGCCTGACGGATATAGGCTGTCTGCTCCTGCTGCAGCGCGAGCATGGCGGATTCCTGAGAAACCGGTCTGGGCATCGCATACAGGCTGAAGACCTCGCAGAAGCGGTCGATCGCCTTCTGGCATTTGGTGGTGTAGTGGTTATTCAGAAGATTAAAGGCCATCGAAGCGACGACGCCCGCGATGGAGGTCAGGAATGCCGTGCTCATGCCGCCGATCAGCTTTTCCATCGCCGCAAGCAGCGCAGAGGTATCCGCCGCATTGAGATCGAGACCGGAAAGGCCGAGCACCAGACCCAGGAAGGTGCCCAGAATACCCAAAGAGGTCAGAATTCCCGGGGTAATCTCCGCAAGGCGCGTGCCCCCGGCGGCATAGATGACCGTGTCCTCGTTGATATACTGCGTCACATCGCAGGAATCGCCATGCGCATCGCGCAGCTCCGCATTCTGGAGAAAATCCGCCCAGGTAATCTGAAGCTTATCGCCCAGAAAATGCAGATCGTTCCAGGATTTCTTTTCCTTATTCTGCTTATTTTCCATGATGATGACGCGCGCCGCACGGCGAAGGCGCGCAGCCAGCCCGCCAAGCGGCAGCAAGCAGCGCGCGACCGAGCCGAAAAACACGATAACAATCGCCAGATAAATGAGCGTATCCAGCGAGAAAATGCCTTTCATCAGCGACAGAAACTCCATGTTTGCTTTCCTCCCCTGCGGGTCTTTTTCCCTCGTTTTCTTTTAGTATTGTAACCGATTTGCGCGCGCGTGTAAAGCCGCGACGAAATCTCACTTCCATGCCAGATAAGCGAATTTCCCTAAAGAGAACATGATTTTTATGACCATTTCACGAAATGCAGAATTATTGTGAAAACATCAGTTTTTCCTCTTGCAGTTTCATAACAAAACCTGTAAAATGTGATTCGTTTTGATCCGGCATGCATGTGAATCTGCAGCCGAAAATCCAATTTCAGGAGTTAGTGCATATGACGAAGAAACGCACGATTGATCCCGCGATGATTGATACCGTCGCGCAGAATATGTTCCATGTTCTCCCCCTGATCAAGAAGCGCCTGCTTCACATGGACCTCGTGCAGCGCGAGCACGGCACGCCGCTGTCCCATGTTCAGGTCCTTGCCATGCTGCAGGACGTGGGCACCATGTCTGTCTCCGAGATTTCCCGCCGCCTGGGTATCGCCAAGCCGAACATCACCCCGCTGGTGGACAGGCTGTTCGAGGCCGGCTATGTCGATCGCCAGCATGACGAGAACGATCGCCGCGTGGTGAACATCGTGCTGCTCCCCGCCGGCGAAGAAAAGCTCGCCGCGATCCGCGCGACCATTTCCCGGCAGATTCAGACGCAGTCCGAGAGCCTGAGCGTAAGCGAGTTCCGCGAGCTCAACGATTCTCTGCGCAGCGTCGTACGGATTCTTTCTTCCCTGTAATCCTGCATCCGGGCGGGCTGCTTATGCAGCCCGCTCTTGAATTGTTCAAGCTATAGCTATAACGAATCCAAACGCGTTTTTCTTCCCGTTTTCTTTTCGTTTTTCTTTTCGTTTTTCTTCTTTTGCCGCTTAAAAAACGCCCCGGAGCCTCAAACGCTCCGGGGCGATGTTTTTGGGATACAGCGATCAGCCTGCCGCCTGATTCGTCTTCTTCCCATCCTCTGCAGGCTTTCCGTTTTTCCATGGATGATACGTCGGCACGACGCTGGCAATCGCTTCAACCGCGCGCTCGTCGTTGCGGCCGACAACCTGCTCAAGCGTATGCATCATGTGATCAAACTGCGCATCCTCGACCTTATCGACATTGGCCACGAAGATCTTCTTATGCGCGGTTCTGGTCATCTTATCCCGCTCGGAATCCATGAGCAGCTCTTCATAGAGCTTCTCACCCGGGCGAAGACCGATGATCTTGATCGGCATATCGACATTGGGCTCATAGCCATAGGCGCGGATAAGCTTCTGCGCAAGATCCATAATCCGGACCGGCTCACCCATATCAAGAACAAAAATCGAGCCGGACTTTGCAATGCCGCCGGCCTGCAGAACGAGCTGCGCCGCCTCGGGGATAGTCATAAAGTAGCGCGTGATGTCCGGATGCGTCACCGTCACCGGGCCGCCCTTGCGGATCTGCGCCTCCATCAGCGGAATCACGCTGCCATGACTGCCCAGCACGTTGCCAAAGCGCACGGCCATGCACTTCATCGCCGTCTTCTCGCCATAGCGCTGGATCAGCATTTCGGTGATGCGCTTCGTCGCGCCCATGACGTTGGTCGGGTTGACCGCCTTGTCCGTGGACAACTGCACCAGGCGCTCCACGCCGTGCTCGCTTGCCGAGGCAAGCAGGTTGCGCGTGCCGAAGACGTTGTTCTTGATCGCCTCCGCCGGGCTGCGTTCCATCAGCGGCACATGCTTATGCGCCGCAGCATGGAAGACAACCTCCGGATGATACGCGTCAAACACCTCGTCAAGGCGCTTTCTGTCGCGGATCGAGCCGATCAGCGTCAGCACCGGGCATCCCACGCCGTATTTCTGCCTGAGCTCATATTCAAGCTCATAGGCGCAGTTTTCATAGATTTCGAAAATGATCAGCAGCTTCGGCTTGAAGCGCATGATCTGACGGCAGATTTCCGAGCCGATCGATCCGCCGCCGCCCGTGACCATGACCGTCTTGCCGGTCAGATAGCCCGCGATGGCCGCCGTATCCAGCTCGATTTCATCGCGTGAAAGGAAGTCCGAGATGTTCAGCTCGCGGATAAACGGCGTCCCCTCGGCGCCCGTCGGGTCGGCGGGCTCGGAGAGCATGCGCGTATGACAGCGCGTCTGGTTGCACAATTCCAGAATTCTCTGCATGCGCGCGCCGTTGCCCAGCGAAGGAATGGCCACGATGATCTCGCGGATTCCATACTTGGTGACCAGCTTCGGGATATCGCTCGTCGTGCCGCGGACGGGGACGTTCTGGATGCGAAGCCCCTGTTTGCCCGGCGCGTCGTCCACGAGGATGACGGGCTTGCCCATCTGCTTGGGATTCTTGTTGCAGATGTTCACCGCATACGCGCCCGCCTCGCCCGCGCCGACAATCATCACCGGCGCGGCGTCGCCAAGGCCGCCGGGAATGCGATCCTTGGAGAAAACGCGCCAGAGCATGCGCACGCCGCCGACGGCGATGGTTGCAATCAGGCCAACCAGAATCAGCACGCCGCGGAACAGCCCCAGATCCAGAAACCTGTTCAGCGCAAGCGTAATCCCGCTGGCGATACCGCTAAGCAGGCAGAGCCTTGCCGTATCGCGCACGCCGGCATAGCGCCACATAATCTGATAGATGCCGCCGAACGCGTAGCAGCCCATATAGGCCGCCAGCACATAGGGCATGGCCTGCATCATCGTACGCATATGGCGCTCGGGAATGTACATTTCAAACCGAAGCTCCATGCTCAGATATACGGAAAGCACGATCAGCAGCACGTCCAGCGCGAACATGCCGATCTTGCGCCGCCACATATGGTCACGAAACCACTTCATCGTCTGTCCTCCGGATATTGGTCTGCAGCGCAGGCTTGCCGCGCTGATATAGACTATGGTATCAACTATGTATTATACCATGACCATCTTCCGCTTTCAAGGCTTCATTCCCGCTATGCAAACAACGAAGCCGCCCTTTCGGGCGGCTCCGTGATATGCACATTGCGTTTCTGAATTACATCGGCATCATGACCGCGCCCTCCGGGCGGATCATCAGCGGGGTGCAGCTGCCCTTGCCAAAGGCGTCTTCCATCAGCGCGATGTACGCATCCAGGCGCGCCATCGGCACATACGCCTGAATGGTGCCGGCAAAGCCGCCGCCATGCACACGCTGCGCGCCTTCGCCCTTGAGGAAGCGGCGGCTGAGCTCGATGCCCATGGCCATCTGTTCCTGGTTCGCGCGGGCGTAGACGTTCTGCAGCAGCTTCCAGCTGCTGTCGCCGGAGGCGGTCACCAGCGCGAAGAACGCATCGAGGTTGCCCTCTCGGATCGCAGCAGCCTGCTCGAGCACGCGCGCGTTGTCGTCAAAGAAATGCATGGCACGCAGCACCGGACGATCGCCGACGGCCTTGCGGACCTTGCCGATGTTCTTTTCGAACTCGCAGGGATCGACCTCGCGCAGCACCTTCTTGCCAAACTGCGCAGCGACAGCCTTCATCTCCGCCGGGATCGCAGCGTAGTCATCGGTCAGATCGCCGTGATCGCCGCCGGTATTGACGACGCACAGCGCATAGCCCTTCGCAGCGAAATCGCAGGCGATGGCGTCAACCTTCGCATCCGCGGTCTCGAAATCCAGCGCGACCATGCCGCCGGCGGAAGCCGCCATCTGGTCCAGCAGGCCGCAGGGCTTGCCGAAGTAGACGTTTTCGACCTTCTGCGCGATGACAGCACGGGTCTTGAAATCCACCACCCAGCCGTTATACAGACCATCGAGGATGGCCGCGATCAACACTTCGAACGCGGCGGAAGAGGACAGACCGCTGCCGCGCAGAACAGAGCTGGAAACCGTGGCGCGGAAGCCGCCGACCTGATAGCCCAGATCCTTCATGACGCCGGCCGTGCCGCGGATGAGCGCGAGCGTGGTGCCGAAGTCCTTTTCAACGATCTGAAGATTCGCGGTATCCACGGTGATCGGCGGGAAGCCTTCGCTGTCCACGACGATGATGCCGTCGTCGGTCTTTTCGACACAGGCGATGGTGTCCAGATTGACCGCGCCGGCCAGACAGCGGCCGTTGTTGTGGTCGGTATGGTTGCCGCCGATTTCGGTACGGCCCGGAGCAGAGAAGAAGCACAGCTCGCCATGCTCCTGACCAAAGCGCTTTTCAAAGCGATCGACCAGCTTGCCGTAACGCGCCTTCTGCAGCTCCAGAACGCTTTCCCCTGCGCCGTAGAGCGTCGCAACGCGGGAGGCAAACGCCTCGGTATTCTGATACGCAGCCCACTGCTTGTTCATCGGTAATCCCTCCATATAATTGGATAAAAGATGCAAATTTCGTCATCTATATTATTGTCGTTTTATGCGTTTTTGTCAAGCATTTGTCCCTCATATCCTCAAGCAAAACCAAGTTTATTCATCCGCCAGCTCCGCGGCAGCGTCCATTCTGTTCATATTCTGAACTTTTTTCTCATTTCCCCTTGACAGATGGGATTCACGGGAGTATCATAGGCCAGTCGTTCATAATTTGAACCTTTGAAAAGGAGGCATCCGGATGATCGACAGAACTCAGGCCAGCAATCTCCTGCTGGACGCCTGGCTGAATCTTTCCTCCATCCTTTGGAATACGCGCGTGGTTCATTCCATGACCTACAACGAAGCGCACATCATGGGCATCCTGCATAACCACAGCGAGGAAGAATCCCCGCTGACCGCGACCGACCTGATCCGTCGGACGCGCCTGCTCAAGAGCCAGATGAACAAGCTTCTCACCACGCTTGAGCAAAGCGGCTTCATCACCCGCATCCGCGCGCAGGCCGACAAGCGCATGATTTACATCCGCCTGACGGAAGCCGGCGCCGCCGCATACCGCGAGGAGCACAGGGGCGTCGAGGATATTCTCGCGAAGCTGATCGACAGAATCGGCGTCGAACGCGCTCTGGCCGTTTCCAGGGAGCTGACCGACATCAGCTCTGCGCTGGACGACATCGTTCCGGCAGCCAAATAACCGCACGGCATGCCGCCTGCATGCGCGCTGCCGTCACCGTCATGACCATCATCATTGAAAGGAACACCGTATATGCGTATCATTACCGATTCCGCCGCTGATTTCAGCGCAGACGAATTGCTGAAATACAATGTCACCGCCGTGCCGCTCCAGGTCGTCTTCGGCACCGATTCCTACGAGGACGGTGTGACCCTGACCCCGGACATCTTCTGGACCCGCATCATGTCCGGCGAGAACCCGAAGACCTCCCAGCCCGCGCCGGACGCCTTCCTGAAGCTGTTCGAAGCCGCCAAGGCTGACGGCGAAAGCGTCGTATGCGTGCTCCTCTCCTCCGGCCTTTCCGGCACGGTGCAAAGCGCGATGCTCGCCAAGTCCATGTGCGATTACGACGATATCCACATCGTCGATTCCATGCTGGCTGCAACCGCCGAGAAGATGCTCGTCCTGCGCGCCTGCCAGCTGCGCGACGAGGGACGCCTCTGCGCTGCCGAGATCGCTGAGGAGCTGCGCCGCTTCAGCCCGCGCATCAAGCTCTACGGCTGCCTGGATACGCTCGATTACCTCGCCCGCGGCGGCCGTATTCCGCAGGCAGCAGCCAGCCTCGGTTCGCTGGTTCAGCTCAAGGTGCTCATCACCATCGACGAAAACGGCAAGGTCGGCATGGCCGGCAAGGGCATGGGGCTGCACCGTGCCAGCGCCGCCCTGCTCAAGCTCATCGGTCAGCATCAGATCGACGCCGCCTATCCCCCGCTGCCGCTGTATACCCACAATCCGGATAACTGCAGGGGCTTTATCAAGAAGCTCAACCAGGCCGGCATTGCGGCCAGCGAGGAAAACGCGATGGCTGTCGGCGCGACGATCAGCACCCATGTCGGCCCAGGCGTCTTCGGCCTCGTGTTTGTGGAGGCTGAATAATCCAAAAAGAAAAAAGCTGCGATATGGAAACCGCATCATCCGCCGGTTTCCGTATTGCAGCTTTTTGGCGTTTGCTCAGATTCCCCGCTTTGCCCGCCTGTCTTCGCAGTTCAAAAAAAGCCTGCCGGACGCGGCAGGACGCCGCCTGGCAGGCCGTTCTATCTTCATCTGTAATTCCGGCTCATCGCCTTGAGATGCTTCATCACCAGCTGCGCGACCACGCCGGTCAAAACGCCGGTTACCACGCCGGAAACCATCAGGATCGGCAGATAGGTCACAATCAGCTGCGGCGTGTTGAGCATGACGACGGCGACCAGAATCTGGCCGACATTGAAAAACACTGCGCCCAGCGCGCTGACGCCGATGATGCTCACGCCCTGCATCTTTTTCAGCAGGATCATGATCAGAAGCGACGCCAGACCGCCGCCCAGCGAATAGAACATGGCGCTCATGTTGGTGTAGATCAGCCAGCTCATCAGCGCCTTGAGCAGCATCAGCACAAACGACTGCCGGACGCCGAGCATATACAGGCTGTACAGCAGTACAGAATTGGCCAGGCCGAGCTTCACGCCCGGGATCGCCGCCGTCAGCGGAAACTGGCGCTCGATCAATCCGAAGACGAGCATCAGGCTGGTCAGAAGACCGGAGAGCGCGATTTGCTGCGCTTTGTTGCGTCGCATGGTCGAATCTTCCTCTCTTCCTTATTCCGCCGGAACCATCTCAACGGTCACGTTATTGGGCAGACAAATGACAAAGGTACCCAGAATCCTGTCTTTATAGGTATCGACATGGATCTCCCCCTGCCCCACGCAGTCCTGATTGTCGCAGGTGGAAAACTCCATATAGACCTTCTCGGGCGTGATATGCACCTTGTTGATCCTGCCGTCCTCCTGCTGCAGGGTGATGATCTTATCCCGGTCCATCGGGATCGGATCGCCGTACTGGCGGCCGCCGACGGTCAAAAGCACATGACCACGCACGGTTTCCGCCTTTTTCGGCGGCATCGGGCCGGCTGCTTCCGTCTTTTCCGGCGCGGACGGTTCCGCCGTTCCGGCCTCAGTTTCCACGCTTACCGGCGCTTTTGTCGGTTCTGCGATCGGCGCCGGCGTTTCGATGTATTCGACCGCCTCCGGCGCGAGGGTCACATCCGCCGTTTTCCCGCTCAGGTCCGTTTTGGGCATGAAATTCGAAACCAGCAGCATGCCCGCTGCAATCGCGATCACCGCCGCAATCAGCAGGACATCTTTTCTTTTTGGCATCGTGCCAACCTCCAAATGCGCTTACGCCTCTTCCGGCTCGAAGGAGAGCTCGACCTCGTTGGTTCCATCGGCCCACAGGCGCTCGAGCTGGTAGTACTCGCGATCCTGCTCATGGAAAACATGCACCATCACATCACCGAAATCCAGCACGCACCAGCGTCCCTCGGCGTATCCCTCGGTGCGCTTGGGGAAGACGTCCTGCTTGGCCAGCTCTTCCTCGACGTTATCCGCCAGCGCCTTGACCTGCGGCACGGAACGACCGGTCGCGATGACCATATAGTCGGTGATCACGGTCATCTCGTCGACCTTGAGCACAGTAATATCCTTGGCGCGCTTGTCGTCAAGCGCCTTCGCTGCCAGCAGCGCGAGATCCTTCTGATTCATCATTTCATTTTCCTCCTGATTGTCAGCATTCAAGCTGGGGTTCATAGTATGTCAGCGCCGCAAGCGTATCCGGATGCAGCGTCTTTCCCTGCTCCTTCACATGCTCAAGGCTCATCAGGAGCGCCGCATGCATCGCCTCGTCGAGGTCTTTCATGCACAGCTCCCGCAGCATGTCCAGCCCGGGGAAGGGCTTTCTGTTCGGTTCGATCATGTCGGCCAGATAGATGATCTTTTCAAGGCCGGTCATATCGGCATGACCCGTGGTATGCCAGCGGATCGCGCGAAGCACCGCCTCATCCTCCACGCCGTAAACGTCCCGCGCGAGGCACCTTCCTGCGACGGCATGCATCAGCGCCTTGGATTCCTTCATCACCGGATCGATATCCTCGTGTTTGGCTGCCTTGACCATTTGCGAAAGCGGCAGGCACTTTGCGCAGTCATGCAGAAGACCCGCCAGCGCCGCCTTTTCCTCGTCCTCGCCGAACATGCGGGCCATAGCCCTCGCCGTCGCCTCGACGCCCAGCGTGTGCTCAAACCGCTGATGATCCAGCGCCTTTTTGAGCTTGTATTCCATTTTATCACGTTTCATCGCGCGTCTTCCTCATCCGTAAGATACAATCCCTTTTCCCGGATATACGCCTCCACGCACCCGGGAACCAGCCCGTCAAGGCTCTGCCCATGCGCGATCCGATCGCGGATGCCGGTGGAGGAAACGTCCATCAGCGGCGCGTCCATCAACTCGATCTCCGCCCCGCGAAGGCGCCACCGCCGCGCGGTCTCCATCGTGCTTTCCCTGTCTTCGCCCGGCCGCATGGCCACCAGCAGCGTGCACTGACGGATGATGTTTTCCGGCTGCTTCCATGTATGCAGCTGCCGCAGAGAATCCGCGCCGATCATATACAGGAACGCGCATCCGGGCATTCTCTCCCGCAGGATTCTGAGCGTATCGACCGTGTAAATCACGCCCTCGCGCTCGATTTCCTCGCGGCAGACGCCCATGCCCGCCTCGCCGGAAAGGGCCAGCTCGACCATTCGGAGTCTGTCCCGCTTATCCGCAAGGCCCTGCCGCTTGTGCGGCGGATTGCCGGAAGGCAGAAACAGCACGCTCTCCGCGTACCCGCCCGAAAGACAGGCCCGGCCCAGATTCAGGTGCCCGCAGTGGATGGGATTAAAGCTCCCGCCCATCAAGCCGATCCGCTGCAACCGCACCACCCCTTCGCCGAGCGCATTGTGTGACAAGATATTATATCAGATTCTTTTCCGAATTCAAAGAGGAAAAGGAATACAATTTGAAAATTCGGCGGATTATATATGTATTCCCGTATACCGTTCCCGCCTGATCAGCGAGCGGAGATTTCCGCCAGGGAGGCCGCCAGTATGATGTCGCCCTTTGATACGAAGAACCGATTCGCCGCCGCGCTGGATCGCTTCGCGCTCAGCGCGCTGGCGCTGCTTGCCTGCATCGCGTATTTTGATTTCCTCTGGCACAGCGCCGCCGCGAGCGCGCTCGCCGGTACAGCGCTGTTTGCGCTGCTGATCCTCGGCGCGCTTCAGCTCGAAAGGCGTACGCTCAAACAGCGCGAGAAAACCCTGCGCGAACGCGTGGGCGGCATGATCGCCATCGAAGAGCTGATCCTCATGCCCGCATCCCGTGCCGCGGAGGCGGTCTGCGCGCTGCTGTGCGCCGCGCTCGGCGCGCAGGCGCTTGAAGGAAGCGCGATGCGCTATGAGGGCGAGATCTGGCTAGTCCGCTGCGCGCAGTGCATGCAGGGATCCCGCGCATCCGAAAGCGACGTGCTCAGCGCACACCGCGCGCGCATCGAAGCCGGCGCCCAGAAATGCGCACTGGCCTCAACAGCCGGCTTTTCCCCCGCAGCGGTGCGCGCCGCAGAATGGCTCGATCCGCCTGTCCGCCTGATCACCGGCCGGCAGCTCTCCGCGCTTTTCGGCCGGCAGCATCCGGCAGCTGACGAGGAGATCGCATCGCACATGTCCCGGCGCAAAAAGCCGTTCACCCGCGACCGCATCCTCGCGCTCGCGCTTTCCCCTGCCAAGCAAAAGCGTTATCTCCTGTGCGCGTTTCTGCTACTTGTGTTTTATCTTACCTCGCCGTCGTATCCGGTTCTTGGCGCATGTCTGCTCTCGTTTCTGCTTGCGCTCGCCTGCAGCCGAAAAAACCGCCGGAGCTTCCGTCTGTAGCGCGTCATAGCTCCCCGTAAATGCGGCGCATCTCCGGCGTAAAGCCTCCCTGCGCGTCGTGGGTAATCAGCATCGGCTGGACATGCAGGCCCGGCCTTCCGCCCTTGAGCCCCTCGGTCAGGACCAGCTTGGGCGCAGCACTCTCTCGCGCAACGACAAAGCGCACGCGCTTAGGCTCGATCCTCGCTGTGCGCATCGCGTCGCAAAGCTCCAAAAAGCGCGGTGCGGGAAACACGCAGCAAAGCCGTCCGCCGTTGCGCAGGAGCCTTCCGCAGGCAGCAATCCACTCGCCAAGCGGACAATCCGAATCGCTTCGGGAAAGCGCGCGCGTCTTCTCCGGGCTGACAAGCCCTGCGCCCTGCGCGGTATAGGGCGGATTGCTGACCACCAGATGGCAGGTTTCGTGGCCGATTGCCTTCGCCGCCTCGCGGCAGTCGAGCGCATGAATCCGGATCCGCGCCTCGAGTGCATTGATCTGCACGCTGCGTCTGGCCATATCTGCGACGTCCGGCTGGATCTCGAACGCATCGAACGTCGTGCCCTCCGCCCGCGCGGAAAGCAGCAGCGGCAAAACGCCCGTCCCTGTGCCGACATCCGCAACATGCTCGCCCTTTTTGGGCGCAGCAAAATCCGCCAGCAGCACAGCGTCCGTTCCGAAGCGGAAGCCTTCCTCCCGCTGCAGGATGCGCAGACCGCTTCTCTGCAGATCATCCATCCGCTCTCCCGGGCGCATCAGCGCTTCATGCTCCACTGCATCTTCCCCTCTTTCTCATTCTATTCTGTTTTCATTGTACAGAAACGGCGGGCCGATTGCAACCGGCCCGCCGAAGTTTCATATTCTGTTCATCTTCCCGGCTTATTGCGCGCCAAACGGCGTCACATATTCGCGGGCGACGTAACCCGTGTAGCCGCCCCACTGAACATGGAGGAAGCCGTTTTCGCTCTCGCCGAGGACGCTGAGCACCATGCCATAGGGCAGGATATAGACAATATCGCCGTATGTTCCCGGCGCAGAGCGCAGGTTCAGGCCGTTCTCGCTCTCCACGACGACGCGATACGCGCCCGGGATGGGCGTGGCCGTCGCGATGGGCGTCGGCGTATGCTGCACGATGCTCGACGCGCCGAAGCTCAGATAATCTGCGCTGACATAGCCGCTGAGCGTGCCGACGCGGACGGGATAAAATCCGTTGATCCGCTCGCCGGCGACGATGACCTCTACGCCATAGCCAAGGGTCGCGATAACGTCGGCATAGGTGCTCGAATCCGCGCGCATGTTCAGTCCGCTGGAGGCCGTAACCATCGCCGTTCTGCCCGCAACAGGCCCGGAAGCCTGCGGCACCTGCGTCGGCGCCGCAGTCGGTACGGCAGTGGGTATCGGTGTGGGCGTCGCCGTCGGTACGGGGATCGGCGTTTCATACGCAAAGCTCAGATAGCTCGCGCTGGCGTATCCCTGCGCATCGCCGTAACGGACGGGATAAAAGCCGTTTTCCATCGCGCCCATAATCGTCACGCTCGCGCCCATGGGCATGGTCGTGACAGTCTTCGAGGCTGTATCCGGCGCGCTGCGCAGCTTGAGTCCGCTGCGCGCCGTGACCGTCGCCATGCCCTGCCACGGGGTCGGCGAAGGCGTCGGGCCGGCGGTCGGTGTGGGCGTGGGATTGAGCTCCGACTCGGTCGCCACATAGACATATTCGCCGGAGACAAAGCCCTCAAGGCCGCCAAGCATTACGGGAATCATGCCGCTCTGCGGATTGCCCGTCACTAAGAGCATCGTTCCCTGCGGCAGCGTCATGATGATGCCCGAGGAAAGCGACGCGCCAGCGCGCAGGTTCAGTCCGTTCGAAGGAAGAACGATGGCCGTCCTCGGTTCGCTTGTCGGCCATGCGTCCTGCGCGCCGCCGGCGGAGGACGATGCATCGTCTACGATGTAATCGTTGGATACATAGCCGCTGATGGTACCCATCTGCACATAGGTCCAGCTGGAATAGCGCTCCAATACGGTCAGCGTCTGTCCGTGCCGCAGGTGCGCGACGATGGCCGCGTTGACCGTCGGCGCGGCGCGCAGGTTCAGCGTCTGGCTCTCGTCGGATAGACGTACCGTCGCCGTGCCGAGGCTGACGATATCCGGCGGCGTCTCGTCCACGGTCTGATCGACCACGGAGATGTATTCGCTCTTCACATAGCCGCTGAGCGTGCCATACTGCACGCGGCTCCATGCCCCGCCCATGCCCAGCAGCGTGATCTGCGTGCCATGGGGCATCGACGCAAGGATCGAAGAGGAGGTGCTGGCCTCGCTGCGCAGGTTCAGGCTGTCGAGCGGATTGGACAGCGTCACCAGCGCAGTTTTGGCGTCGGTGATGATTTCGCCCGTCGTGTCCTGTGTGCCGTCGATGGACGGGAGAATGGTCCGCGTCATGGTATAGCGCGTGCGCATAAGGCCGGGATAATAGAATTCCAGAATCTCGTCATAGCGCAGGCCTTCCTTGGCCATCTGCTGCGCGCCGCGCTGGCTCATGCCTACGCCGTGACCGAAGCGCCGGGCGATCAGCTTATACCCTCCGACGGTCTCCGTCACCGCCAGCGTCTCATTTTTCAGGACATTGATCGACATCCCGCAAAGGCTTTCGATCTGGCCAAAGTAATCCAGCGTCACCGTCACGCTGCCATAGCCGGACACCTGAAGACCGACGTCCACCTTTTTATATACGCGCGAGGGCGAATCGTATTTGGGCGTATGCGGCGCAACATGCGTGATTCCTGTGATCTGCACGCTGTTTACGCCCAGCTGAGACGCCGCCTCCGTGCGAAGGAGCTCCGTCAGCGCAGGTACGCTGGTCGTTCCGTTTTTGTTGAAGGTCACGGATTTTTCAATCGATGCGCCGTTGCGCAGGTCATAGGGATCATCCTTGATCTGCAGATAGCTGTACGATCCGCTGCCCCAGGCGTTGGCGACGGATTCCGTCTGGCCGCCGTTGGAGGCTGTATAATAGCTGGCCATGTATTCGCCGCCGACCGTACCGACGATGCCGCTCGTCTCCTGAACAGCCTGCTCGCAGCGCGCATTGCCCGAGGGCGTGCCGTTGTAGACCTGATCGCTCGTCGTATCGACGACGTCATAGGTCGCCGCCTGCGCGCTCATTTTCTTGAGCGCATACGTTCTTGCGGCGACGGCCTGCGCCTTGAGCGCCTCCAGCGGGAAGGAATTGTCCATTTCATAGGGCAGAACGCCGCGCATGTAGTCCTCCATATAGACATGCACGATGATCTGTACGTTACCGCCCTTGGCGATAAACTCGATATCGCCCGGATACAGGCTTTCCGGCTTTCGGGCCTGCGCAATGTACACGCCGTTGTTTCCGCTTGTCTGGTGGCGGCGGAGCTTGAAGCGGCTGCCCATGGTCTGCGTCCTGCCGTCCATGGTCATGCGCAGCGTGCCGCCGCTGTTGGATACGTTCAGCCTGGTTCCCCTGGCAATCGCCCGGGACGTATCCCCTCCGATGGAATAGCTGCCATCCACCTTCAGATCCACCGAGGTATTCGAGGCGATCGAGGACAGATACACGCGCACTGTGCCGGACACCGTCGTTCCGCTGACGACGCCCGCATCCGCCCGGACCGGCGCAGCCGGCAGGAATGCGAGCAGCACCAGCAGCAGCACGGCAAGCCTTTTTGTCAGTTTCATTGCTATGTCCCTCTTTCCTCCGTGTTTCTTTGGCCCTTGCAGCAAAGGCAATCGCATTGTAACACATACACAGCGCGTTTGTAAATCGCGCGAATCCTGTCAATCGCTGTCATCCTGGCGCAGCTGCACGGGATTTCCAGCCGCCGCGCCCTTGTGAGCGCGCATCTTTTCTGTTATAATGAATCAATCCTGAGCTTGGAGGTTCGATTCCTTATGAAAAAACTGGCTGCATGCCTTCTGCTGTGCGTCCTTGCGCTGGCTCTCGCCCTGCCCGGACAGGCCGCCATGAACAAGTACAGCACGGTCTTTATGGATACATTCGATACCGTCATCACGCTGATCGGCTTTGCCGACAGCCAGGAAACCTTTGACGGATACGCTTCGCTCGTTCATGGTCAGTACGCCTACATGCATAAGCTGTTTGACACCTACAACAGCTATGAATCCGAGGGGATCGTCAGCATTCATACGCTCAACCAAAAAGCTGCGCAAGCGCCGGTTGAGGTGGATCCCATTCTCTTCGGCCTTCTCACCTACTGCAAAAACAACCACGCGCTCAGCCTCAATCAGGTCAACGTCGCCATGGGAAGCGTCCTGTCCATCTGGCATGACTACCGGGAAGCCGGCCTGGCCGATCCCGAAAGCGCGCAGCTTCCGCCGATGGAAAAGCTCACCGAAGCGGCAGCGCATATCGACCTGAACGACCTCATTCTTGACGCGGAAAACAAGACCGTTTTCTTCGCGGATCCGCTTCTCAAGCTCGACGTCGGCGCGGTCGCCAAGGGCTATGCGACCGAGATCGTCAGCCAGATGCTCCTTGGCAGCGGCATGCCCTCCTTCATCATCAGCGCCGGCGGCAATGTCCGCGTTGGTCAGCCGCCGATGGATGGACGGCCCGCCTGGGGCGTCGGCATCCAGGATCCGGACGGCGCGATTCTGGGCATGTCCGACATCGTTGAAACGCTGTTCATCTCCGATCTGTCGGTCGTCACCTCCGGCGATTACCAGCGCTATTACGTCGTGGACGGCGATCGCTATCATCACCTGATCGACCCCGACACGCTGATGCCCGGCGATTTCTACCGTTCCGTGTCCATCATCACCAGGGATTCCGGCTTCGCGGATCTGCTTTCGACCGCCGCCTTCCTGATGCCCTATGAGGAATCCCGCGCGTTTATCGAATCGCTCGAGGGCGTGGACGCCATCTGGCTCTTCTCCGACGGCAGCAAGCAGATGACCGAGGGCGCCATGGCCGTGGCCAAGTCCTGCGGCGCAACCAACAAATGATTCCAGACAGTCCGCATGTCTCTCTTCGGAGAGGCGTCCGGCATCCTCTGCGGTTCGGCATCCGCCGCCCTTTCAGCGTTGTTTTTCCTGAATGCTTACAAATGAATAAGGATGATCTCTCTCCCCTTCGGAGAGAGATCGCTTTTTTGGCCCGCCCTGCATGCCTCCCTCCGGGGAGGCATTTTGATATATAAAGCGCAGCATGCGCTTTTGCGCAATCGCCAGTCAACTCAAAAAACGCAGCCCGATCGTCTCGGACTGCGCTGATCGCCAAATAATCCCAAAGTGCCGCTGCCGTCGTTTTTCACCCACCGCTCGCGGTAGGTCGGTGCCCTGTGACGCGCTTCTGCCGTCCCCTGGCGTCATAGACGGGGGCATGACATCCACGAACCAACATCCGGGCTCCTGTTATGTAAATGTAGGAGAAAATACAGACGACTGGCGCACACCCCAGGACATCTGACCCAGCAGTTCCTCCTGCTGGCTTCTGGGATTATTATAGCAGTATCGCCCTGATGTGTCAACGATTTTTTAGCCCGTTTCGCCAGTCCCCTCCGCCTGCATGGGCGGCGTATCCTTCGGTTTCGGCGTGTGAACGGCAACCGCTTTATCCTCCCTGAGGACGCTCACTTCCATGGCCTCCTCGAAGAATGCCGCGGGAACATACACCGTTTCGCCAATCGTCGTCAGCCTCGTATCCACAGGAATCAGCAGCCCGTCCTTCTGCCAGGTAATGCCTTTGGCCGTGTTGTCGCTGACGGTCCAGCTGACCGTAATCCGGCTGCCTTCCTTTTCCAGCGCGATGATGCGCTTCACGCCGCCTTCCTCTTCTGTCTGGCTGCTGTCCGCCGTCCAGCCGAGCAGTTCAGCCGTCTCCCGGAGCGGAAGCAGCAGCGCATCCCCCTCCGCGAGGGCGCCTTCATCCGCTTCCTTTCCATCGACCAGCAGATGTATCGGAGCGCCCGACTCGTCCTCCGCGCCCGCCTCCGGGGATTGTGTCGCCTCCGCCGCAGGCTGCGCCGTGGCTGGTTCTGCGGTCGCCTGCTGCGCGGCCTGCGGCGTCGGCGTTGCCGCCGGACGCATCTCCGCCGCACAGCCCGTCATCGCCGCCGCTCCTGCCAGAAGGCCTGCCGCCAGCAGTGCCTTTTTATTCATGCGCATATTCCATAACCTCCTTGCCAGTTTCCGTTGATGATTCGGTCGATATCAAGGATATGCGAAAGGCAGCGCAGCTATTCCTTCTGTTTTTCTGCGTCGCTTCGACAGGCTTGCGGACGCAGACGGCGTTCAGCGGACGCTCCGCTTCCCATCATGTAAAAAAGCGGCCAGTGACCGCTTCCACTTCCGAACAACTTAGCAATATGAAGTCATTTCGTGCTCGCAGCACGTAATTTTGCGCAATTTCCCATAAAGCAAAAAGAGAAGAAGCCCTGCTTCTCCTCTTTTTGCCGTGTTCCTGTGTCCTTACAGATTCTCCATCGCCTTGTACTTTTCGTACCTCGCGCTGGAATCCGCCTTTGCCGCCCTGAACAGCGTTTCCGCGTTCTCCGGGAACGTGCGCCTGAGCGACGCATAACGAACCTCGCCGTCGAGGAATTCCTCATAGTCCATCGTCGGCTTTTTCGAATCGACCGTCATCGGCTTTTCTGCATTCGGATTGTACCGATACAGTGTCCAGTAGCCCGCGTCGACCGCGCGCTTCATTTCGCTTTGCACATTCGCCATGCCGGCCTTGATGCCATGCGCCACACAGGGCGTATATGCCACGACCACGGACGGGCCCTTATGCTCCTGCGCCTCGCGCAGGGCGCGGATCAGCTGATTCGGATCGGCGCCCATGGCGACCTGCGCGACATAGACGTTTCCATATGTCTGGAAGATCGCGCCCAGTTCCTTCTTGCGGCTCTTCTTGCCCGAAGAGGCGAACTGCGCCACAGCGCCCAGCGGCGTCGCCTTGGAGCTTTGTCCGCCGGTGTTGGAATACACCTCCGTATCGACGACAAAGACATTGATGTCTTCGCCGCTGGCGATCACATGGTCCAGACCGCCGAAGCCAATGTCATACGCCCAGCCGTCGCCTCCGAACATCCAGAAGCATTTCTTGGCCAGCTGATCGCGGCGCTCGAGGATCCTGCCCGCCAGTTCGCCTCCGACCGCTTCGAGCTCCTCAATCAGCGCGTCGCTCGCCGCGCGGGAAGCGTCAAAGTCGTCAAAGGTTTCGAGCCAACGCGCTGCCGCCCCGCTTCCCGTCTCCTTTTCATACTGCGTGACCAACTCCTTCTGCGCCAGACGCTGCTGTTTGACGGACAGGAACATGCCCAGCTCCATCTCCGCGTTGTTTTCAAAGAGGCTGTTGGTCCATGCCGGGCCGAAGCCGCGCTTGTTGACCGTATACGGGATACCGGGCATGGGCGAGCCCCACGCCTGCGAGCATCCGGTCGCATTCGCCCAGTACACGCGGTCGCCGAAGAGCTGCGTCAGCAGCTTGGCATACGGCGTCTCGCCGCAGCCCGCGCAGGCCGCGGAGAACTCCAGCAGCGGCTGGCGGAACTGGCTGCCCTTGATGGTATACGGCGGGAAGACGTCGCCCTTGTCCGAAAGGCTCATGCCGTAATTCCAGAGCGCCTTGTTTTTTTCATCGAGCACCGCCGGCTTCATGGTCAGCGCCTTTTCCTTCGCCGGGCAGCATGCCACGCAGCTGCCGCAGCCCGTGCAGTCATAAGCGGAAACCTGCATGCTGAAATGCATGCCCTTGGCCGCGCCGTTTGCCGGGATGGTCTCAAAGCCGTCCGGCGCGTTTTCCTTCTCCTCATCCGTGAGCAGGTACGGGCGGATGACGGCATGCGGGCAGACCAGCGCGCAGCGGTTGCACTGGATACACCTGACAGCATCCCACGCGGGAACGCTCAGCGCGATGCCGCGTTTTTCATACGCGGTCAAGCCCATGTCGATGCGGCCATCCTCATAGCCCTTGAATGCGCTGACCGGCAGATCGTCGCCCTTCTGCCTGTTGATGGGCAGGAGCAGGCGGCGCACGACGTCCGGAAGATTGGACGCATCGCGCGCGTCCTCCTGTTCCTCCTGCGCCCAGGATGCGGGCACCTGCACGCGCACCAGCTTCTGCGCGCCCGCGTCGATCGCCGCAACATTGCGCGCGACGACGTCGTCGCCCTTGGCAAAGAACGTCTTGCGGACGGCAGCCTTGATCATATCAAGCGCCTTCTCCATCGGAATGACCTGCATCAGCGCGAAAAACGCCGCCTGGAGCACGGTATTGGTATGGCTGCCGAGCCCCAGCTCTCTGGCGATCGCGCTCGCGTCGATCGTATAAAGCGCGATGTTCTTCTGCGCGATCTGCCGCCTGACGGACGCCGGAATATGCTTTTCCAGCTCGTCCGCCTTCCAGCTGCAGTTCAGCAGGAAGGTGCCGCCCGGCACGATCTCGTCGACGATATCGTACTGGCCGATATAGCTCTGATTATGGCAGGCGACGAAATCCGCCTGCTTGACATAATAGGAGCTGGTGATCGGCTTATCGCTGAAGCGCAGATGCGACTTCGTCACGCCGAAGGACTTCTTCGCGTCGTATTCAAAATACGCCTGCGCAAACTTATCCGTGTTGTCGTTGATGATGCGCACGGTGTTGTGGTTCGCGCCGACCGTGCCGTCTCCGCCAAGTCCCCAGAACTTGCATCGGACCAGCCCCTCCGTTTCCTCCTCATAGGGACGAAGCGGCAGGGACAGATGCGTCACATCGTCGCAGATGCCGACGGTGAAGCTGCGCACGGGTCTGGGGGATGCGAGGTTTTCGAAGACCGCCGCGATCTGGGAAGGATCCGTATCCTTGGAGCTGAGGCCGTATCGGCCGCCGATCACCCTGACGCCATCCCGCTCGCTGTTCATCAGCACGCTGCACACGTCCTCAAACAGCGGCTCGCCCGCGCCGCCCATCGCCTTGCAGCGATCAAGCACGGCAATGCGGCGGACCGTCTCCGGCAGCGCCGCGAGGAAATGCCTAGCCGAGAAGGGACGATACAGATGCACCTGCAGGAAGCCGACCTTTTTCCCTTCTTTGCGCAGCTTTTCAACCACGCTGCAGATCACGCCGCTGACGGAGCCCATCGCGATGACGACGTCCGTCGCATCCGGCGCGCCGAAATAGTCAAAGGCGTGATACGCCCTTCCGGTAATCTTCGCCATGTCGTCCATGTACGCCTCGACAATATCCGGAAGTTCGCTGTAGAACGCGTTGTTCGCCTCGCGCACCTGGAAATACACATCGCCGTTCTGAACGGTGTTGCGCAGCGTCGGATGCTCGGGGTTGAGCGCGCCGTCCCGGAAGGCCTTCAGCGCGTCCTGATCGATCAGCGCGCCGGCCTTTTCCAGATCCGGCAGCTCGATCTTGTTGATCTCATGGGACGTTCTGAAGCCGTCGAAAAAGTGCATGAACGGAATCCTGCCCTTGATCGCGCTCAGATGCGCGACCGGCGCAAGATCCGCGACCTCCTGCACGCTGCCCGCGCTCAGCATGGCAAAGCCTGTCTGGCGGCAGGCCATCACGTCGCTGTGGTCGCCGAAGATGCTCATGGCATGCGTGCCGACCGTGCGGGAAGCGACATGCAGCACGGCGGGCAGGCGCTCGCCGGCGATGCGGTAAAGCACCGGCACCATCAGCATGAGGCCCTGGGAGGAGGTATAGGTCGTAGCCAGCGAGCCGGTCTGCAGCGCGCCGTGCACGGCGGTAATCGCGCCGGCCTCAGACTGCATTTCCGTCAGGGTTACGGTCTGACCGAATACGTTCTTTCTTCCCTTGGCGGACCATGCATCCGTCAGTCCTGCCATCGGCGAGGACGGCGTGATCGGATAGATCGCCGCGATCTCCGTAAAGGGATATGCCATGTATGCGGCAGCCTCGTTGCCATCCATGGTCACATAGTTGTTCTTTATCATGATATCACCTCTGAGCCTTCGCTCAATTCATGCTCTTGGCCGTGTCGATGCCGGCTGCACCCACCAGGCCAAGACGCTGGGAGGCTTCCTCTCTCATCTTATACTTGAGCACCTTACCCGCAGCGTTCATCGGGAAGGCATCGACAAACTCGATATACCTGGGCACCTTGTGGCGCGCCATGCTAGCGGCGATGTAGTCATGCATCTCCTCAACCGTCACAGAGCAGCCGTCCTTGAGGATCACGCAGGCCATCGCTTCCTCGCCGTAGCGCTTATCCGGCACGCCGATGACCTGCACGTCGCGCACGGCGGGATGCGTATAGATGAACTCCTCGATCTCCTTGGGATAGATGTTCTCGCCGCCGCGGATGATCATGTCCTTCAGGCGGCCCGTGATGCGGTACGTGCCGTCTGCATCCCTGCAGGCAAGATCGCCGGAATGGAGCCAGCCCTCGGCGTCGACGGTGTCGCGCGTGGCGTCCGGCATCTTGTAATAGCCCTTCATCGTGTTATAGCCGCGGGAACAGAACTCGCCGTTCTCGCCGTCGGGCACGCTCTCGCCCGTTTCGGGATTGATGATCTTGCACTCGATGTGCGGGAAGTTATAGCCGACGGTGTTGGTGCGCAGATCCAGCGGATCATCCCATGCAGACATCGTGCTGCCCGGGGAGGACTCCGTCTGTCCGTAGACGCTGACGATGCCCGTCATGTTCATCTCATTGGGATCAGCCGCGCGGCGCATCAGCTCCGGCGGGCAGCCCGCGCCCGCCATGATACCCGTGCGCATATAGGAGAAGTTGGTCTTGCGGTAGTCCTCGTGGTTGAACATGGCGATGAACATCGTCGGCACGCCGTTGAAGCAGGTGATGCGTTCCTGATTGATGCAGGCCAGCGAGGACTTCGCCGAGAAATACGGCATCGGACAGACGGTCGCGCCATGCGTGAGCGACGCCGTCATGGACAGAACCATGCCGAAGCAATGGAACATCGGCACCTGAATCATCATGCGGTCCGCGGTGGAAAGGCCCATGCGGTCGCCGATACACTTGCCGTTGTTGACGACATTATAATGCGTGAGCATAACGCCCTTGGGGAACCCCGTCGTGCCGGAGGTGTACTGCATGTTGCAGACGTCATCCGGCCGCACACGCGCCGCCATACGGTG
>JAFSCW010000009.1 GCA_017436605.1 Clostridia bacterium
CATGACGCTGCGCTGCGCGTGCCGCTGGTCATCGCGGGCGGCCCGTTCAAGGGCGGCAAGGTCGAGGAGCAGATCGTCTCCACCGCCAGCCTGCCCAAGACCATCCTCGCGCTGGCAGGCGTTGACGTCGGCGATGCGATGATCGGCGAGAACCTGGTGGATGTGGTCGAGGGCAACACCCCGGACCGCCTCAACGAGGCCTTTGCTCAGATCAGCGAGAGCCGCTGCGGCCGCTGCATCCGCACGCCGGAATTCCTCTATGCCGTGTACGCCCCCGGCGTGAACGGCGGCGTGGCTGCGGCTGCCGACGTCTATGCGGACGACTACATGTATGATCTGCGCGTCGATCCGGTGCAGCTGAACAACGTCGTCGCCGACCCGGCTTATGCCGAGGCGAAGGCGATGCTGCGCGGCCGTCTGCTTGACTGGATCAAGCGTGCCGAGGGCGCGACCCCGACCATCACCGACTAAGCCGGCACGCTGCCGGCGGCATCTCCGGGAAGCCCGCATAGTCGCAATGTTCCATTGCTCCTTGCGGTTTCCCACGCTCCGCCTGCCTGTTTCGCCCACCGGGCGCGGCAGGCTACGGTGCCAACATACTGTGATAAAGCTTGCAGTTTTGAGGACGAGGCCGATATTTAGAGCAATGAATCCCCTTTCAGCGTTTCGCTTTAAGGAAAAAGGCCTGTAAAGCGTTTGCTTTACAGGCTCTTTTCTATGATTATCTCTTTAATAATTGCTGTGCCATTTGATGCATGCGGTCATAGGCGTATTCAAAGAACGCGCTGTGCACGCTGCACCAGCGGTTCAGCCCGGTTTCAGGGTTACGCTCGCGCTTGCAGCCGTTGCGGCACAGGCCGTACCAGCGGCAGGTACGGCACTGCGTGGGAACGGGAAGCGATTCCTCCAGGAAGGCCCGCTCCTTATCGCAGGTGAGCATGCGCCTGAGGGAATCTTCGGAGATATTGCCGAGCTTCCAATGATCCAGCGCGTAGAAATCGCAGGGATAGACGCTGCCATCGCTTTCGATGACAAGGCTTGGCCCGCAGCGGCCAACCATGGCGCAGTTCTCCGGCGGCATGCCCATGAGCATGGCGACCCAGTTGTCGAAATTGCGGACGGAAACGGGATGGCCGTCCATATACGCCTGATGGTAGCAGTCGAACGCGGTCTTCAGGAAGGAAAGATAGGCTTCGCTGCTGAGCGAATAATCCCGCTTTTCTCCGTCGAGACCGTCCAGGCAGGGAATGAACTGAAGATATTCGTAGGGCGCAAGCACACAGAAGACCTCTTTGGGGTGTTTGGCAACTTCGCCGTTGACCACACACAGCACGTTGACGCTCACGCCCGCTGCGCGCAGACGATCGATGGCATTTCGGACAATGGAAGACGTGGGCAGGCCCTTTGCGTCGGGGCGCAGCATGTCGTGCGTCTCGTCCGTACCGTCCAGCGATACGCCGACGAGGAATTGTTCCTTTGCAAAAAAGGCGATCATCTCGTCGGAGAGGTCGTAGCCGTTGGTCTGTACGGCATTGGTGATTTTCAGCCGCTGTGTGTTGTATTTGCGCTCAAGCGCCACAAGCTCCTCAAAGAAGGGAAGACCGATCAGCGTCGGTTCGCCGCCCTGAAAGAGAAAATGCACGGAGGAATCCGCCGTGCGGATTACGCGGCGCACCATCGCGTCGAGCAGCTCGCTGTTCATCCGGGGATATACGGAAGCTTTACGATGGTTCATCTCATCGGCATAGAAGCAGTAGCGGCAGCGCATATTGCAGGCGCCGGATACGGGCTTGACCATCACGGTGATCGGGGGCATAGTCACTTCTCCTTTGGCGGACGATCTGGTATAATGAGATTATAGCATATTCTGCGCAGGCGATAAAGGCATAAAGCCTGTGCGCGCATGTACGGAGGAAATCCAAATGACGATTCTGTTTGTGTTTGTTGTGTGCCTTTGCGCCAGTACGATCGGCGGCATCTGCGGCATTGGCGGCGGCGTGGTGATCAAGCCGCTGCTGGACGCGACGGGCATCATGAGCGTATCGACGGTCTCTTTCCTTTCGGGACTGACCGTGCTGGCGATGTCGCTGATTTCGGTATACAAGAACCGCAAGACCAAGGAACTGGACGCAAAGCGCAGCATTCCGCTGGGCATTGGCGCGGCGGTCGGCGGCGTACTGGGCAAGCGTCTGTTTGAAATGATCAAGCAGGCCGTTGGCGCGGATCAGCTGGTTGGCATGATTCAGGCGATCGTGCTGGGCCTGATGGTGCTGGGCACGCTGGCCTATGTCCGCAACAAGGCGCGCATCCGCACCAAGGATGTGCGCAGCACATCTGTCGCCGTGGTGATCGGTCTGCTGCTGGGCATGTGCTCGTCCTTCCTGGGGATCGGCGGCGGACCGATGAATCTGGCGGTGCTGTATTATTTCTTCTCCATGGGCACCAAGCGGGCGGCGGTCAATTCCATCCTGATCATCCTGATGAGTCAGGTTATGAGCCTGATTGTGAGCCTTGCAACCGGCAGCGTGCCTGCGTTTGAAGTGCCCGTTTTGCTGGCGATGGTCTGCGCCGGCGCGATCGGCGGCTTTGTCTCCGCAAAGCTGCACAGGAAGCTGTCTGCCGAGACGACGGATAAGCTGTTCTCCGGTCTGCTGGTCGTGATCTTCCTGATCTGCTGCTATAATGCAATCAAGTGGATGTAAGGACAGGTATGCCGTAATGCGGCAAAGTTCAAGGGGATGGGTTTGATCACGCAGCCTGACGGCCAAACGATCGCAGCGGGCCGTATACCTGCGGGTTCGCCGGGATCAAAGCGAATCACGGGACGGCGAATGGCCTGAATAAACCCGTTTGGCATGAATTTCATTTGGCGGGCGGGAATCGGTGAATTAACAGCCCTCCTGTTTCTGTCCGGCGCAATTTGGCTGATCCTCCGGCAAAAAAAAGAGCCTTGAGAGAGCAATCTCCCAAGGCTTTTTTCTTATCCTCATGGGGCGGAAAGTCCTGCGGGATCAGGAATTTCTCTGGGTACAGGCTGCGGCTTGATCTGCAAAGACGGAAAGAGAAATCCATTTTTCAAAAAAGCGGATTTGAGAAAAACGGCACGAAACGCCGTCTTTGGAGGCGATTGCAGACTGCACTTATTCGGGTAGCGGTGAAGCGCCGGCGGCCTTCGGACAGGAAGAGGCTTATCTGCTGCGCAGGAGCCGGTCGGCAGCGATGCAGATGAGGATGGTGATGATCATATCGGGCAGGGTATTGCCCACGATGATGTCCACATTCATCAGCATACGGTAGATCACAAAGCCCGCAAGCCAGATGGAAAGATTCTGCACGCTCAGCGCGTTGTCTTCCCTGTTCTTTTTCAGAATAAAGAAATCAGCGATCTGGATGGCGATCATCGGGGCGAAGACGGAGCCGATCAGGTACAGGAAATCCGTGATATCCGCAAGGGGCAGGAACACAGCGCCCAGTATGCCTAGTACGGTCACGCCGACGGCGATCCGCTGTCCGTTGATCTTCGCCGAGAGCGATTCGCTGGAGATGCCCGCGGAATACGCGTCAAGGAAGGTGGTCGTAACGGTCGAGAACACGATGATCAGAAGCCCCGCGGCGCCAAGGCCCGCCTTGACCATGATCCGGGCAATGTCGGATTCACCGGTGAAGATGGCCGCGCCCATACCGATCACATACATCCAGCAGCTGACGACGCCGTAAACCATGGCGCTGACGGCGGTGGCCTTGACCGGCTTTCTGGCTTCCCGCGTGTAGTCGCTGATCAGCGGCAGCCACGAAAGCGGCATGGCGACGGAAAGCTCGACGGCGGCGCCGAAGGTCATGCCTTCGCCGCTGATATTCAGCGCCGTGCCTTTGCCGAAGATCACAAAGCTCAGCACGATCGTCAGCACGAACAGCGCGCCCATCGCAACGGTGTTCACCCTGCCGAGGTTCCGGATGCCGATCATGATCCACAGGATGATCAGCGCGCCGATGAGGATGCACCAGATCCAGTTGCCGATGGCGAGGATGCCGTTTGCCGCCAGCGCGCCGTCGTAGATCATGATGGCCGTCCAGCCGATGAGCTGAAGGATGTTCAGCACGGTAAACAGCAGCGCGCCCTTGCTGCCGAAGCTCATCTTGGCGGTTTCCATCGCGCTTTTGCGCACCGTGCCGCCGATGAGACCGGCGAAAAAGAGCAGAACACAGCCGATGATATGGCCGATGATGATGGCAAGCAGGCCCTTGGAGAAGCCGAGGGGCGCGAAATAGGTGCCGGTCATGATCTCCGCGATGGAGACCGCCGCGCCGAACCAGATCAATCCGTTTTCAAACACGGAAGTGCGTTTTTCCGTCATGTTATTCCGCCTCCCCGGCAAATGTCCCCGTCAGGTCAAAGGCATGATCCAGCGGACCGGAGCCCTGCCCCAGATTCAGCATGGCGGCCAGCGCGCCGGAAATATAGTCCTTGGATCTGCGGACGGAATCCGCAAGGCTGTATCCCTTGGCGAGGTTGGCTGCGATGGCGCTGGAGAGCGTGCAGCCTGTTCCGTGGGTGTTCGGGTTGTCGATGCGCTTTCCGGCAAACCACGTGGCCCTGCCATCCGCAAACAGGAGATCGTCGGCGTTGCATACGCTGTGGCCGCCCTTGAGCAGCACGGCGCAGCGGCAGTCCTCGCTGATCTTCCTGGCCGCCGCGGCCATGTCGTCCCTGCTTTGGATGGACAGGCCGGAGAGCACCTGCGCTTCCGGGATATTCGGCGTGACGAGCGTCGCCATAGGCAGCAGCTTGCGGGTCAGCGTCTGCACGGCGTCCGTCTTCATCAGGGACGAACCGCTGGTTGCGACCATGACCGGATCGACGACGACATTCTTTGCTTTGTGCGCCGTCAGTCTGTCTGCGATCACGCGGATCAGTTCGCTGGAGGATACCATGCCGATCTTGACCGCATCGGGGACGATGTCCTCAAAGACAGCGTCGATCTGCTGCCCGAGGAATTCGGGCGTGGATTCCTGAATAGCTCTTACGCCGGTTGTGTTCTGCGCCGTCAGCGCGGTGATCGCGCTCATGGCATAGACCCCATTCATGGTCATCGTTTTCAGATCGGCCTGAATACCGGCGCCTCCGCTGCAGTCGCTGCCTGCAATGGTCAATGCTGTTTTTCTGTTCATGCTGTGTACTCCTTTCGTCTTTCAGCATTGTTTTCTATAGCGGCATAAGGTGGTGCCCCCAATGTGCCGCTTGAAGCTGTCGGCCTGTGCGGCCGAAGCAGACTTCCGAAGGGATTGAAGCCGCGCCCGGCTGTATGCGCAGGACGATTATCCGAGCCTGCTTATCATGGCGTTGAGCGCCCCGTTTTTCTGCAGAGCGAAAAGGATCGCGCCGGCGATGATGGAGCCCGCGACGGTCGAAATCAGGAAGGGAACGACATAGGCGGTGAAGCCGACGCTGGCAGAGGACACGCCCATCAGCGCCACGGCGACCGGATAGGCCAGAAGGCCGCCGATGACGCCGGTACCGAATACCTCGCCTGCCAGCGTGGGCAGCAGCTTTTTGCTGTACTTCCAGACAAGGCCGCAAAGGAAAGACCCGCACATGCTGCCGGGGAACGCCAGCAGGCTGCCCAGGCCAAAGAGATTGCGGATCAGCGCGGCGAGAAAGCCCGTGCCCAGGGCATACCACGGGCCAAGGAGCACGCCGCAGACGACGTTGACCATGTGCTGTACCGGGGAACACTTGCTGCCAAACACCGGGAAGGAGAACAGGCTGCCGACGACGGCGACCGCGACGAGAAGCGCGGCCAGCGTCAGCCGCAGGGTGCGATTGCGTTTCATTTGAGAATTCCTCCTGTTTGTCATGGTTGAGGGCGGCAAGGCGCCGGCGTGCTGCCGGATCTGCATCGCAAAAAACAGCCTCCCTCGGGGGAACAGCATGAATGATCTGCTGGTCGGTCGAGACTTTCTGGTCTCCTCTCACGCCGGAACACGGCTTCCCATCGCTGTTTTCTCATCGCAGGGCGCTCCCCCTCCGATGGGCTCATCCGAGCGCTGCACGCCTCCTTCCGAAAAAAGAATACTCAAATGCTCAGGGCATTGCGAGTCATGGAATGATCTGCCGGACGATGCTGCGCAGATGGCGGCATTCCGCCCGGATGTCGCTTGCCGCAAAGATGCCGGATACCACGGCGACGCCGGAGATATCCGTCCCGGCGAGCGCAGAGAGGTTGCTTCTGTTGATGCCGCCGATGGCCACGACCGGAATCGACACGGCCCGGCAGATGGAGCGGAGCAGGTCTGTGGTCATGGGCTTTGCGTTCAGCTTCGTGGAAGAGCCGAACACCGCGCCGCTGCCCAGATAATCCGCGCCGGCCTCCTGCGCGCGCAGGGCCTGCTGAACGGTCTTGGCGGTCACGCCCACGATCATGCCGGAACCGAGAACGCTGCGCACAGCCGCCGCCTCCATATCGTCCTGGCCGACGTGAACGCCGTCCGCGCCGCTGCGGCGGGCGATTTCCACGTTGTCGTTGATCAGCAGCGGCACGCCATAGCGATGGCAGAGCTTCGTCATGTCGACAGCTTCGCGCAGGAAGGACGCTTCGTCCAGCTCCTTTTCGCGAAGCTGCACCAGCGTCACGCCGCCGAGCAGCGCCTGCTCCACCTGCTCGAAAAGCGTCTGTCCGCGCAGCCAGCTGCG
>JAFSCW010000010.1 GCA_017436605.1 Clostridia bacterium
GGCTGGCGCGAGCATCACCGCTACGACACGATTTACCGCATCTTCCACAGCAATGTCTATGAACCGTTTATGACCGAGCCGCCCGCAGAAGATGCGGCGAACGAGGAGGAAACGAAATGAACGCAAAGACGATTAGAATGATTGCGATCGCCCTGATGCTCCTGCTGCTGCCGCTGCTGCTTTCCTCGCCCGCGCTGGCGGAGGGGACGAAGGCGCTGGATCTCGATCACCTGACGCCGGGCAGCGTGCCGCTTGAGGAGGGTTTCCTTTCGGCCAACGAGTATAAGGACGATACGATCCACGTCACCTGGGAGGAGCAGACCTACAACAAGCAGCTGTGTCACATCATCCGCATCAAGATCGAGGATCCCTCCCAGATCCGCACCTGCATGAGCCGCGACCGCTATGAGGATCGCGCCTATGTCAAGGCGGAGACGATGGCTGAGCACGTCAACGCGATCGCCGCGGTCAACGGCGACTTCTTCAAGTACTATTACGACTTCGGCTATGTCGTACGCCAGGGCGTGGAATACCGCAAGGCCTGCGACGGCACGCGCGACGTGCTGCTGATCGACGACATGGGCGATTTCCACCATGTGCTCATGGCGACGAACGAATCGCTCGACGCGTTCCTTGAAAACGAATTTCCCAAGGACAGGAAGGTGATCAATTCCTTCACCTTCGGCCCGGTGCTGGTGATCGACGGAAAGCCCTTCACCGAGACGATCACGGACCTTTATCAGTCCCGCTACAAGATGCAGCGCGCGGCGATCGTCCAGCTCGATACGCTCGAGTACGCGATCGTGGAGGTGGACGGCAAGTCGGATGCGTCCTACGGCATGAAGATGGAGGACTTCGGCGCGTACATCGCGGAGCTCTTCCCGGACTGCAGGCTCGCCTTCAACCTCGACGGCGGCGGCTCCACGAACGTGATCTTCAACAACAAGCGCATCCACAGAAATCCGGATCTGCGCAAGATCTCCGACATCCTCTACTTCGCCTCCGCGCACGACGCGCAGGAATAAGGCGGGGTTTCCCTGTTCCGATTGGAGAATACCATGTCTTTTGAATTCATCTTCCCCTATCTGCTGACGGTTGCGGCCTGCGCCGTTTCGCTGAGCATCTTCTTTGCCCAGCGCAGAAAGAGCGCGCCCGGCCGCGCCGTGCCGGCAAAGCAAATGGCCGTGCTCGTCCCTGTCGCTGCGGTCGTCTGCGCGCGGCTTGCGTATTTTGCCTTCCGCTGGGATGAGTATGTTTACGGCTACGGCCTTGCGTCCGTATTCGATCTGAACGCGGGCAGCTGTCTGATGTATGGCGGCATCCTCGGCGCGCTTTTGTGCGCGGCGCTTCTGGCGAAGAAAAGCGGCGTATCCGCGGCGGAGGCGATGGACGAGATTACCGTTCCGGGCCTTGCTGCGGTCGCGGTCTGCCGCTTGGCGGAGTATTTCACGCCCGAGGGCATCGGCCCGCTGTTTGAAAACCCGGCGCTGTGCTTTTTCCCGCTGGCGGTCAAAAACCGTTACGACGAATGGAACATGGCGGTGTTCATGTTTGAGGCGGCCGCGGCCCTGCTGATCATGGCGTGGATACTCAGAGGCGGCAGAAAACCTGCGGGCAGCCGCGTGATGACCGCGCTGCTCCTGTATTCCTGCTGTCAGATTCCGCTGGAAAACCTGCGCAGCGACAGCTGCCTGCGCATCGGCTTTGTCCGCGTGTCGCAGATCATCGCCGTCCTGGTAATTCTTGCGGTCGTCTTCGTCCGCACGAAGGGATACAAGAAGCTCTTTGCAAAACGCGCAGGCGTCGTGCTCGCCGCGACGGCGGTTATCGGCGTGATCGAATGGGCCGAGGACAAGACGAATATCCCGAACATCCTCCTGTATATCGTGATGATCGCCCTGTGCGCCGTGATGGCGTATATGGGAAGGGAAGTTACCGGCAGGAAGAGCGCGTAAAAACAAATGAGAAAGAGAAACAACGAGGAGGAATCGGGCATGGCAAAGATCAAGAACATGAAATGGGTGCTGCCGCTGATCGTGCTTGCTGCCTGTCTGGCGTTTTCCGTGGGCGTGTATGCGGTCTACGGCGAGCACAATCTGGATTCGGACATTTCCTCCGAGATGGTGCTTGCGCAGCTGCTCAACGAAGAAGGCCGCGTCTTTCTGACGGACAGCTGGTTCTATTCCACGGAGCTGCGCATCGTCAGCCCGGTGCCGGTGTATCAGCTGATGCTGCGTCTGTTCGACGACTGGCATATCGCCAGAACCTGCTCGATCGCCGTGCTGCTTTCCGGCGTGGCGGCGTCGCTTGTGTATCTGGTACGCGGCTTTGGCGCGTCCTCGACTGCGGCGCTTCTTTGCGCGGCGGCGATCGTGCTGCCGGTGTCCAAGTACAATTCCTTCACGCTGAACTACGGCGGCTTTTATACGGTCTGCGTCATGCTGACCTTTATCCAGCTGGGTCTCGTCCTGCGGATGGGCAAAAAGCGCCCGCTTGAGCCGATCCTGCTGGCCGTCCTGGGTTTCTATGGCGGTCTCAACGGCGTGCGCATGCTGATGATCTGCCTCGCCCCGCTTTTGATCGCCGCCGTGATCACCTTCTTCCTGGAGGCGCGCGGATGCGAGAAGATGAAGCAGTGGCTGCGTCTTGCGTCCTTCCCGATCCTTGCCGGCAGCCTGATCCTCGCCGCGGCGACGTATGCGGGCTATCGCGTCAATACGGACGTGCTTTCGATGCAGTATGATTTTGCACAGTACGGCGAGACGCTGCTCTGCGCGCTGACGCCGGAGATGTTCACCGATCAGATCATCTGCCTGATGTCCTACTTCGGCTACCGCAACAACATGCTGCTCCTGTCGATGCAGGGCGTCGCCTCCGTGCTCGCGGTGGTGATTCCGGTCGCCGGCGTCGCGGCGATGGTGCTGATCCTCCGCATGAAGCTGACCACCCGCGAGCGGCTGATCGCCGTGTTCGCGCCGGTTGCGCTGCTGATGGGCATGGTCATCAACGTCCTGACCCTCAGCGAGGAGCACACCGCGCCCCTGCCCTATACCGTCAGCTATTACATGCCGGCGGCGATTCTGCTGGTGTTCGCCCTGTTCTGGGTGTTTGACCGCTTCGAATGCAGGAGCAAAGCCCTGCGCGTCCTGCCGATGCTCGCGCTGGTCGGCGCGTTCCTGATCGGCAACGCGGCCTACCGCGAGGAGGACATGAACACCTACGAAACGGAGTTGCAGGACATCGCCTACTGGATGGTCGAGGAGGGCTGCTACGAGGGCTACGCGACCTTCTGGAATGCGAACGTGCTGACCGAGGTGACTGACGGCGAAATCGAGGTCTTCTGCGTCGAGGATTGGCAGTACGGCGATCTCAACGAATGGCTCCAGCGCAAGGATCACATGGACAGAGTGCCGGAAGGCCGGATGTTTGCGATCTACCGCGCGCAGGACTACAACCCCAACCTGCCGGGCTATGA
>JAFSCW010000085.1 GCA_017436605.1 Clostridia bacterium
GAAGGGGACCGGAGACGAGCGCGCCCAGTGGGCGAAGAAGCGAGGCGGAGCGTCGGAATTGCAAAGGAGCCGACAGGCGACTATTGCGGTTCCCGGATGGATCGAAATCCCCCTCGTCCCTTTGGCCCCAGCGGAGCGCGTCTCCTCTGCGCGAAGTGCAGAACTGTGATTCTTAAAGAAAGCGGGAAGAGCAGAGCCACTCCCCTACAGAAAACAGATAATCGAGTTTTCCTATGCTGTATCGCTGAATAAACCTTCCCCTTTGGGGAAGGTGGCACGGCGAAGCCGTGACGGATGAGGTCTCCGCCCGCAGGCGGACCGAGGAAGGATTTCGCAAGAAAACAGATAACCGCGTTTTCCTGCGCCGTATTGCCATGGGCGCTTCATTCGTGATATGATGAAACCATCATGGAGACCTATGACCTTCGGAGGTTTGACGATATGAAAAGTAAGATCGCGTCCATCGCTGCGCTGTGGCTTTGCCTGCTGCTTGCGGTGTTTGTCTATACGGACAGGGACGAGTATACCTGGCGCTTTGCCGGGGAAACGCTTGGCGATATCCTGATGGATGCGCAGGAGGCAAAGGCGCGCGAGGCAGCTGCGCAGGCTGCGCTTGCCGCCGCGCGCGAGGAAGCGGCGCGCCGCACGCTCTCGGGCACGGTCGACGGCGAGGTGCAGTTTGACCGCGCGCCGACGACGCGCCCGATCCGCGACGGCGAGCCGGGGCTTAATCTCCCGTGGGGCGCCTACGAGGTGACGGCGGCCTATTCGTCCTCGTCGCCGTTTGAGATCGGCGCGGTCAGCGCCGGGCGTCAGGCGTTTATCCGCGATGGACGGGCGAGCATCGCTGCGGGAGAAGGCGAGGCGCGCTTTGCCTTCACGCTGACGGACTCCGCGGAGCGCGTCTTCGTGGCGTGCGGTCTGCCGCAGGGCGCGCAGGTTCATGCGGTGACGGTCAGGAAGGTTGGATCGGGCGTCTTCTCTGCGGATCTGGCGGCGTATGCGCTGCTGCTGGGCGGCGTGCTGACGGCGCTTGTCGTGCTCTCCTGGGACAGGAGCGCGCGCGGCGCGCAGCGGCGGACGGACGCGCTCGTGCTCATCGGCGCGGCGCTGTTTGCGAGCATGCCGCTTCTGTGGAGCGGCGTGTACGACGGTCACGATCTCTTCTTCCATCTCAACCGCATCGAGGGCATCGCGGCGGGTCTTCGCGCCGGGCAGTTCCCGGTGAGGATTCATGCCTCGACGCTGATGGGCTACGGCTATGCCGCGCCGCAGTTCTATCCGGAATTGTTTTTGTATCTTCCGGCTGTGATGCGCAATCTCGGCGTGTCGCTCTCCGCGTGCGTGCGCGTGTTCGAGATGATGATTAACCTCGCCGCTGCGCTCGTGTGCTATTTCAGCTGCCGCAGGCTCATGCGCGACAGGCATGCCGCGCTGGGCGCTTCGGTGCTTTACACGCTGTGCCTGTACAGGCTGTGCAACATGTACGTCCGCGCGACGCTGGGCGAGAGCCTCGCGATGGTCTTTTTCCCGCTGCTGATTCTGGGCATGGCGGAGGTCTTTGCGGGCGACGAACGCAGATGGCCGCTGCTCTCGCTTGCGATGACCGGCATCTTCATGGCGCATCTGCTCAGCGCGATGTTCGCCGTGCTCTTCGGCGTGCTCGGTGCGCTGCTGTGCGCGAAGAAGCTCATCCGCGAGCCGCGCAGGATTTTTGCGATTGTCAAGGCGGCGCTTACGATGGCGCTGTGCTCCCTTTGGTTCCTTGTCCCGATGCTGGATTATACGTCCGCGGGCATCAATACGAGCGTGACGGTCGACGCGTCCGAGCATGTCATGCGCTTTGGCGCGTATCTGGTCGGTTTCCCCGGCGACGTCATGGGCCTGCCCTATGAGGCGACGGACTTTTCCTATACCGTCGGCACGGTGCCGGGCTATGCGATTTTGCTGGGCTGCGCGCTGCTGATTCTGCAGTTCTACACCGGCGGCATGAATGCCGGCGGCGAGGACGGGCGCAGGGACAGGCTGTCGCTTGCGCTGCTCCTTCTGGGCGCGCTTGCGCTGCTGGGCGCGACGGAGCTTTTCCCCTGGGCCTGGGCCTGCTCGCTGAGCCGTCCGTATTCGACGCTCTTCACCCAGATCCAGTATCCGTGGAGGCTGGTCGGCGTCGCCTGTCCGCTGCTGTGCATCGCCGGCGCGTGGGGCTTTATGCGCAGCGAGCGGCACAGGCGCGGCGCGCTCCTTGCGATCGCTGCGCTCAGCTGCGTCTTTGCCGGCTATACGATGCAGGTGTTTGTCCAGCAGGAGCCGCTGCTCAGGCAGGACAGCTTCTGCGATACGCGCATCCGCCAGTATGAATATCTCTACGAAAACACCTACAAGGAAGCGCTTCTGCCGGGCGCGGTCGTCGCCGTCGGCGCGCCGGAGATGACGATCGAAAACTACGACAAGCAGGGCACGAACCTCAGTTTCACGATTTCCCTGCCGCAGGGCTCGCAGTATCTCGAATTGCCGCTGCTCTATTATCCGGGCTACAAGGCGCAGGTGAACGGCGAAGCATGCCGCGTGGCCCGGGGGGACAACAATGTCCTGCGGATCTACGGCGTGCCGGAAGGCATGGGACATGATGTGCGCGTGTGGTTTGAGTCGCCGGGTATATGGCTCGCCGCGCAGGGCGCATCGCTTTGCGGCGCGGCGCTGCTGGCGCTTGCGCTCCTTGGCATGCGCCGCAGAAAGGAACGGGCATGAGCCGCGCGTCCGTGCGCATGAGCGTGCGCGCCGTCGTGGAGACGACGCTGCACGAGAGCGACCTGACGCCCGCCGGGGCCGCTGCAAGGCGCATGCAGGAGGGCGCGATCGCCCATCGCGCGCGGCAGGGCGACGGCGCGCTGCTGGAAAAGGATTACAGGCAGGAGGTGGCGCTTTCCGCCGATTACGAGGGGGAAGCGCTCCTTTTGCATGTCGCGGGCCGCGCGGACGGGATCTTTGTCCGCGGCGACGGCCTGCACGTGATCGAGGAGATCAAGCTCGGCGCGCAGGATATGCCGCTTGTTCCGGCGCACAGGGCACAGGCGGCGATGTACGGGCACATGCTCTGCGCAAAGGAAGGGCTTGGCCGCGCCGTGCTCCGTGTGCTCTATGTCGATGCGCGCGGGCAGCGGCTTGCGCAGTACGAAGAGGAGCGCACGGCGGAGGAGCTCGGCGAGGAATTCCGGGCGCTCTGCGCGCCTGCCTGCGCCTGGGAGGAAAGAAAGCTCGCCCGGCGCGAGGGGCGGGACGCCGCGCTTTCTGCGCTCGCGTTTCCGTTTGGCGAGTATCGCGCGGGACAGAGGAAATTCGCAGCGAACGTATACGTCGCCCTGCGGGACAGAAAGCGCCTTTTTGCGCAGGCGCCCACGGGCATCGGCAAGACGATGGCAGCGCTGTATCCGGCCCTGCGGGCGATCGGCGAAGGGAAATGCGCCCGGGCGGCGTTCCTCGCCGCGAGGACGACGGGCCGACGCAGCGCCCTGCAGGCGATGGAACTGCTCATGGCGGGCGGCGCGGATGTGCTGACGGCGGAGATTGCCGCCAAGGACAAGGTCTGCCCGCAGAGCACGCGCGACTGCCGGCCGGAGAGCTGCCCGTATGCAAGGGGCTTTTACGACAGGCTGCCGCTTGCGCTTGGCGAGGTCGTATCGCTCACCCGCGCGGTGCTGGATCGCGAGGCGATTGCCGCGATCGCGCAGCGCCATCAGGTCTGTCCGTTTGAGCTTTCGCTGGAAATTGCGATGCTCGCGGACGTCGTCGTCTGCGATTACAATTACGTCTTCGATCCGCTGGTGGCGATCGACCGCCTGATCGAAGGAAGCGGCGGCTGTGCGCTGCTGGTGGACGAGGCGCATCAGCTCGCCCCGCGCGTGCGCGACGCCTACTCGGCGGAGCTTTCGCTGGATACGCTGCGCGAGCTGCGGCGGGAGCATGGGCGCATCCACGGGCGGAAAAATCCGCTGTACCGCGCGCTGACAGGGGCGGTTTCCGCGCTGAAGGAGACGGCGTGGCGGGAGGATTTTGAGCGCATGCCCGCGCCGCCGCAGACGCTGCTGGATGCGATGAAGGCCGTGCGCGAGGCGGCGGGCGGCATGCTCGCCGAGGGCGCGGGCGGCGGCGCGCTGGATTGCTTCTCGCTCGCGGCGGGATATATCTTCGCGGCCGAGCGCTTCGACGAGCGCTATGCGCTCCTTGCTTCCGGCGGGGAGAAGCATGCGAAAATCGAGCTTTCGCTGCTCAGCGCGGCGAAGGAAATCACGGAGAGAACGAAGCGCGCGCGGGGAACGGTGTATTTCTCCGCGACGCTTGCGCCGTTTGACGCGGCGAAGAAGATGCTGGGCAGCGAGGAGGGCGACGCGTGCCTGTTTTTGCCCTCGCCGTTTGATCCCGCGCAGCTGGATGCTGAGATTCTGCCCATCGACATCCGCTACGCCAGCCGGGAGCAGACCGCGCCCGACGTCGCTGCGGCGATTGCGGCGCATCTGAAAGCCCATGCCGGCAATACGATGGTCTTCTTCCCGTCGTATGCGTATATGGCGCGTATCGGGGAAATCCTCCTTGGCATGGAGGATGCGCCCGAATGCCTGCGCGAGCGCAGGGGCATGACGGAGGAAGAAAAAAACGCGCTCCTTGGCGCGTTTGAATCGGGGGAAGAAAGGGCAATACTGCTCGCCGTGCTCGGCGGCGCGTTCTCCGAGGGCATCGACCTGCCGGGCGATCGGCTCAAAAATGTGATCGTCGTATCGACAGGCCTGCCCCAGCCGGACGAACGCCTCCGCGCGATGCAGGCGTATTACGACGCGATCGGCGAAAGCGGGTTTGATCTGTGCATGACAATCCCGGGCATGGTCCGCGTCATTCAGGCGGCGGGCCGGCTCATCCGCACGGATGCGGATACGGGCAGTCTTCTGCTCATCGACAGCAGATTCCACCATGCGCGCGCCCGCGCGCTGCTGGCCGGTACGCTGCTCGGCGATGCTTTAGGCATCCGGTGAGCCGCATGTGAAGCGGCGGATCATCTCATGCATCGGCGTGCCCGGGGGCTCGGGCGGGCGCATATCCAGCAGCGCGCGGATCATCCGGCGCATGCCCGCTTCTCCCCGGGGGATGTAAAGCGCGTCGGCGTCCCCGCGCTCGGCGATGAGCGCCCTGAGCAGCGCGCGCAGGAAGATTCGCTCCTCGTGCATGGCATTCCCTCCTTTGGGCTGTGTATCCTGACCCAAGGATAGCACGGGCGGCGCGCGAATGCAACATTCTTGAACAAAGACAGATCCTGTGATAAAATAATAAGGATCAACAAAAATATGAAAAGAATCAGGCGACCCGATGATTCGGCCTGATTTTTGCCGGGAGGAAAAGACATTGAGAAGGATCGTCAAGATGCGTATGCTGATCGCCTTCCTGCTGATGACGACGCTGGCTGCATCCGCTGCCGCGCAGATGAATTACGAACTGAATAACCCGAACCTGGCGTATACGCCGCTGGAGGCGGACGAGGGCATGCCCGTGCTCATCGACGTGCTGGACGAGGCGGTCGATCCCGAGGATGCCCAGATGATCGAAGACGTGCAGCCCATCGAGGAAGTGCAGCCTGCCGAAGAAGCGGATACATGGCCGAAGACATTCACCATCACCGTCGGCGGCGATACGACCCTGGGCTCTACGGACGACCTTCGCAAGCGGGACGACTGCTTTGAGCGCGTCGCGCAGGAGCGCGGCCACGGGTGGTTCTTCTCCAGTCTTTCGGATCTCTTTGGCAGCGACGATATGACGCTGGTCAACTTCGAGGGCACGCTGACCGAGGAGACGAAGAAGAAGGAAAAGAAGTTCAACTTCAAGGGCCCGGCGGAATACACCGATATCCTGACGCTGGGCAGCATTGAGGCGGTGACCATCGCCAATAACCATACGCTCGACTACGGCGAGACGGGGCGCGAGGATACCATCGCGAATCTCGAAAACGCGGGCATTACGGTCTCGGGCAACGGCATCCTCGGCGTGTTCGAGAAAAATGGCGTGAAGGTCGGCATGACCGGCTACTGCTTCCCCTATAAGGACGGCAAGAAGGACATCACCAAGGACGTCAAAGCGCTGCGCGAGATGGGCTGCCAGATCGTCGTCGCCTCGTTTCATTGGGGCAGCGAATACCGCGCGGACTTCACCGGCGAGCAGCGCACCATCGGCCGCGCGGCGATCCGCGCCGGCGCGGACATCGTCGTGGGCCATCATCCGCACATCGTGCAGGGCGTGGAGAGCTATGAGGACACATACATCCTGTATTCGCTGGGCAATCTGGTCTTCGGCGGCAAC
>JAFSCW010000086.1 GCA_017436605.1 Clostridia bacterium
CATCGTGATATCGGACTTTTCGCCCTTCCTGTAGCGAACGAGCGGCGTCTCCAGATTCACATTCTCCGGAATACATTCCGCAGAGGAATAGCCCGGAACCAGCAGATACTCGTTAAAGGTATGAGACGGTTCAGAGAAATAATACGCCATGTTTTTCCCCTCTCTCTCTTGTTCTGATCACACTTCAGCCTTGTCTTCCCAATTACATTATGAAAAGATTCTGGTATTCCCAACCATATATTTATGGTATGTGATTGATTATTATAGGACGGCGCAACCCATTTGTCAATGAGTTGCGCCGCCATAAGAGAATGAATTATTTTGTTGAAACTGTATTATGCTTCTGGTCATGCAGCGACTGCGCATACCGAATCAGCGCCGCATACGAAAGCAGCACCGCCAGACACAGCAGCGCATCCGCCGCAAAACGGACGTCCAGAAAGCGCAGCGTCATCGAAAGCACGAAGACGCCTGTTGTCATCTTGCCAATCGGCCGCGCACTGACGACGATTCCCCGATTCAGGGCCAGAAGGCTTCCGGCAACGAGTACCGCTTCCTTAAACAGCATCAATGCCATGGCCCATTGCACGATCTCTTCCCGCTCCGCAAAGAGCCACAAGAGCGTCAGAAGGGAGAGCTTATCGGCAAGCGGATCCAGAAGCTTTCCCAGATTTGTAATCTGCCCGAGCCTGCGCGCCAGATAGCCGTCTGCGGCATCGGTGAGCATCGACAACAGATACAAAACCAGCGCGCCGCGCAGATCGCCCCTTCTGAACCGCGATACAATCGCCGGAAGAAGAGCAATACGAACGCCTGTAAGAAGATTGGGAAGATTGAACGCTCTGTCTGTGCGAACACATTCCACGGCATACCCTCCTTTTTTCTGCGGATAGTATGCCCGGAAACCCGCCGCAAAGACGCTGTGCAGTCAGATTCCTATAGAAATTACGCCTGCATGAGCGCCGCGCGCTGCTGCGCGGCAATCTCGCTGTCGAGGTAGTCGTCGTAGCTTTCGCGGCGATCCACCAGACCGCCCGGCAGAATCTCCATGATGCGGTTGGCGACAGTCTGGATACACTCGTGGTCCTGCGTGGCAAAAAGCATGGAGCCGGTAAACTCGATCATACCCTTGTTCAGCGCCGTGATGGACTCAAGGTCGAGGTGGTTGGTCGGCTCGTCGAGAACCAGAACATTCGCGCCGGAGAGCATCATGCGCGCCAGCATGCAGCGAACCTTCTCGCCGCCGGAGAGAACCTTTGCCTTCTTGAGCGCGTCCTCGCCGGAGAAGAGCATGCGGCCCAGCCAGCCGCGGATATCGCTTTCGTACTGGCTTTCGGAATACTGGCGGAGCCAGTCGATCAGGTTGTACTCGCAGCCGTCGAAGTACGGGCCGTTGTCCTTGGGGAAATAACTCTGGGAGGTCGTCACGCCCCACTTGAAGCTGCCCTCATCCGGCTCGATTTCGCCCATAAGAATCTGGAACAGCGTGGTGCGCGCAAGCTCGTCCGTGCCGACAAAGGCAACCTTGTCGCCGGGGGTCAGCACGAAGGAGATGTTGTTGAGCACCTTGCGGCCATTGACGGTCTTGGACAGGTTGCTGACGGTCAGCAGATCGTTGCCGATGTCGCGGTCCGGCTTCCAGGAGACATACGGATAGCGGCGGGAAGACGGCATGAAGTTTTCCATCTGCAGGTTGTCCAGCAGCTTTTTGCGGCTGGTCGCCTGCTTGCTCTTGCTGGCATTGGCGGAGAAGCGCTGAATGAACGCCTGCAGTTCCTTGATCTTCTGCTCGTTCTTCTTGTTGATATCCTTCTGCTGGCGTGCTGCCATCTGGGTATACTCGTACCAGAAGTCATAGTTGCCGACATACATCTGGATCTTGCCGAAGTCGATATCGCAGATATGCGTGCAGACCTTATTGAGGAAGTGACGGTCATGGCTGACGACGATCACGGTGTTCGGGAAATCGAGCAGGAAGTTTTCCAGCCAGCGAACGGACTGAATATCCAGATAGTTGGTCGGCTCGTCCAGCAGGAGGATGTCCGGGCTTCCGAAAAGCGCCTGCGCAAGCAGCACCTTAACCTTCTGGCTGCCGTCGAGTTCCTTCATCAGCGCGTGCTCCATATCCAGGCTGATACCCAGACCGGTAAGGATCATTTCGGCGTTGCTCTCGGCATTCCAGCCGTCAAGCTCAGCGAATTCACCCTCCAGATAGCTCGCGCGCTCGCCATCAGCATCGGTAAAATCTTCCTTGGCGTAGAGCTCATCCTTCTCCTTCATGATCTCATAGAGGCGCTTGTGGCCCATGATGACCGTCGTCAGGACTTCGTACTCGTCAAACTCAAAATGGTTCTGCTTCAGAACCGCCATGCGCTCGCCGGGGGTGATGACAACCTCGCCGGTGCTCGGCTCCAGCTCGCCGGAAAGCACCTTCAGGAAGGTGGACTTGCCGGTGCCGTTCGCGCCGATAATGCCGTAGCAGTTGCCTGCCGTGAATTTGATGTTGACGTTTTTAAAGAGCGGCTTGCCGCTGTAAGAAAGCGAAATATTTTGGGTAGCGATCATGGTTTCCTGGTTCTCCTTTTATCTGGCTGATCATTCTGTTTCAACACATACCGCGCCTATTATCGCATAAAAAAGCGGCTTCTTCAAGACCTTTTCAGGTAAAATCTCGGAAACCGCCGGATTTGATTTTTTATTGGAAAGAAAACGCTTTTTAACGCCGCGTCCTCTCCAGTCTTATCGGACGGCGGCCAGCGCTTCCATCACGCTGCACACCAGCTGCACGCGCTGAAACGGCGTCATGATATAAAAGCCGTCGACGAAGGGATCGATTCGCTTGGCTGCATCCCGGCAAAGCTGCACGGCCAGCCGCTCGCTCTGCGCGCGGTCAAGCCCGCGATAAGCCTCGATAATCCGTTCATCCAGCGTAATCCCCGCCACTTCGCTGTGCAGAAAGCGCGCATTCTTTTCGCTGACCACCGGAAACAGGCCGCCGATCAGCCTGCCGGACAGTACGTCTCTTGCGCGTTCGAGGTTGCAGGCCGCCCGTTCGCTGAACACAGGCTGCGTGAGAAACGCTTCCATGCCGCATTCTTCCTTATCCTTTGCGCGCGCAAGCTCAACGTCGAAATTCACAGCGTTGATATTCAGCGCGCCGCACAGGAAAAACGGCTCTGTATCCCCGCTTTGGGACAGGCTGCGCACAAAGCGCGCCAGAACGCGCGAGTTGAACTGGAAAACGCCCTTGATGTTTTCGCGCTCGCTCGTCGGAACAGGATCTCCTGTCACGGCAAGAACGTTGTGCACGCCTTCCATCGAAAGCCCAAGCAGCAGCGCCTTCGTCGCGTTGACGTTCCGGTCTCTGCAGGCCATATGCGGAAGCGCTTCGATGCCGAGCTCGCGCTTGATCTTGCAGGCCAGCAGACTGGAATCCATTCGGGCGCGTCCGATCGGGCAATCCGCAATCGTGATGGCGTCCGCGCCCGCATCGGCAAGCGCTCTTGCGCCGGAAAGAAACGACTCAATACCCGAATCTCTCGGCGGATCAAGCTCGACGAGCATCACGCGCTCGCCGCGGTCGAGCTTTTTGCGGATTCTGCTTCTGCATGCCTTCTCCGCTTCCTGTTCCTGCGTCCGGGCGGTATGCTGCACGGCCTTCGCCATGCGAAGCTGCGCAGCAAGCTTTCTGATATGTTCCGGCGTCGTGCCGCAGCATCCCCCGACAATCGCAGCGCCCTGCGCCGCGCAGAGCGCAACCTGCTGCGCATAATATACAGGATCGCTGTCGTAATAGGTTCTTCCTTCGACGACATGCGGATAGCCTGCATTCGGCATCGCCATCAGCAGCTTTGACATCGGCGGCATGCCCGCAAGAAGCCTGCGCATATGATAGGCGCCGCAGATGCAGTTCAGTCCCGCTGCGTCCACGTCGTCGCAGGCGTCCATCTGCGCGATCAACGCCGAGGCCGACTCGCCCAGGCGCGTAAACCCATCCGGATCGGATGCGAAGGAAACGGCAACAAAAGCCTCCGGATCTCGCGCCTTGATCATCGCCGCAACCTCGGCAATGCCCTCGGCAGAAGGCAGCGTCTCAAAAAGGAAGTGCTTGACGCCCTCGTCCAGAAAGAGCGACGCCATCTGCATATATGCCTTTGCCGCATCCGCAGGCGCCGGTCCGATATCCGCAAAAACAAGGGCCCTTTCTCCCGCAGCGCAGGATGCAATCCGCACAGCAGCACGGACAACGCGCTCCTGCTCGCCGGCATCCGCGACAGCCAGACTGACATGCGCTGCAAACGTATTGGTCTTAATCGCATCACAGCCCGCTGCAATATACGCCCGATGGAGCTCTTGAACCATTTCGGGAGCGGCGATGCACGCAAGCTCCACCGCGCCTTCCGGCCAATCGGGATTCGCTTTGGCATACGTTCCCGTCGCGCCGTCAAACAGCAATACGCCGCGTTCAAGCCTCTGTTTCAGGTTGACCATGTTGTTCCTCCGCTCTCAGCCAGCTTTCAGCCAAGAATCGCCTTGGCGATATCCGCAGCCTGCTTGGCGTCCTTAGCATAATAATCCGCACCAATCCTGCGGGCGTATTCTGCGGTCAGCACCGCGCCGCCGACAATTACCGGCGCAGAAAGACCTGACCCGCGCAGCGCTGCGATGGTCTTTTCCATATTCGGCACGGTCGTCGTCATCAGCGCAGAAAGGCCGATCAGCTTCGCCCCGTGTTTTTCCGCCGCAGCGACCACCCGCTCCGCCGGCACATCGCGTCCAAGGTCGATTACATGAAAGCCATAGTTTTCCAGTACAGTGCGAACGATATTCTTGCCGATATCATGGATATCGCCCTCGACTGTCGCCAGCAGAATCGGCCCTTTTCCTTCTCCCTTTGCGCCGGTTTTTTCAATCGCCCTGCGCACCTCATCAAACGCAGCGCCGGAAGCCGCCGCCGCGTTCATAAGCTGCGGCAGGAAAATCTGCTGCTTCTCATATCGCTCTCCGACCTCATCCAGCGCCGGAATCAGATGCTTCTCCACCAGATCCAGCGGCGTTTCGGTTTCCAGCATCTTCCCGGCAATCGCCGCCGCCTCCGCCTTCATGCCCTTTGAAATCGCCTCGGAAATCGTGACGTCCGCAGCATCCTTCTTATCGGCTTCTCTTTTTCCGTTCGTCTGGCTGGGGGCATGGCGTTCGATATACGCAGCGCAGGAGGCATCCTCTCCGCTCAGCACGCGGCAGGCATCCACCGCATCCATCATTTCTCTTTGGTTCGGATTGATGATCGGCATCGTCAGTCCGCATGCGATCGCCTGCATGAGGAAAGCCTGCGTAACAAGCGTTCTGGCAGGAAGACCGAAGGAGATGTTCGACACGCCCAGCACTGTTTCAAGCCCAAGCTCATCGCGAACGCGCCGGAGCGCGTCAAGCGTTGCCGCCGCCTGCTCCTGCTGCGCAGAGACCGTCAGCGTCAGACAGTCAACCGCGACGTCGCCTCTCGGAATTCCATACTTTTCAGTTTCTGCAAGGATTTTCTGCGCCAGCTCAAAGCGCTCCTGCGAGGTCTTCGGAAGGCCGTTTTCACCCAGCGTCAGCGCAACGACCGCTGCGCCATACTTCCTGACAAGAGGCAGAACGCTGTCCAGGGACGCCTGAGTCGCATTCACGCTGTTGACAAGGCACTTGCCCGGCGCAGCGCGAAGACCGGCTTCAATCGCCGCAGGATTCGAGGAATCAATCTGCAGCGGCAGAGAAACTGCGCCGGATACAGCCGTGACCACGCGGCGCATCATCTCGGGCTCGTCGATCCCCGGAAGCCCCACATTGATATCCAGAATCTGTGCGCCCGCATCTTCCTGCTCAATGGCCTGCGATACGATGTAGTTCATATCATCTTCTCGCAGCGCCTGCTGAAAACGCTTCTTGCCCGTCGGGTTGATGCGCTCGCCAATGACGCGCACGCCCTTTCCAAACGCGCAGACCTCCCGCGCAGAGCACACGCCGGACAAACGCGCGCCTTCCCAGCGCGCCGCTTTTCCCTCCAGCGCATCGTGCAGCGCAGCGATAAAATCCGGCGTTGTTCCGCAGCATCCGCCGATATACGCTGCGCCGAGATCCGTCATATCCGCACAGGCGGCGGCAAATTCCTGCGGGGTCGTGTTATACGCGCCGGTTGCCGGATCGGGCAGGCCGGCATTGGGCTTGAGAATCAGCGGAAGATCGGTCACGGCGCGCATATCACGCAGAATCGGCGCAATCTCTTTCGGCCCCAGCGAGCAGTTCACGCCTAACGCATCCACACCCAGAGCGCTCAGAGAAATGGCCGCAGCGTCTGCTCGAACGCCGAGGAACGTCCTGCCCGATTGTTCGAAGGTCATCGAGGCGTATACGGGCAGATCGCAGCATTCCTTTGCCGCCAGAATTCCCGCGCGGATCTCCGCAAGATCAGAAAACGTTTCAAAGAAGACAGCGTCTGCACCGGCCTTGACGCCGGCTCGGATCATCTGCGCAAAAAGGGCATACGCCTCCTCAAAGCTCAGCGTACCCAGCGGCTCAAGCAGTTCTCCGATCGGCCCGATGTCCAGCGCAACCCTCGCCTCCGTTCCGGCGCAGGCCTTTCTGGCCACGGAAACCGACGCGCTGATCACCTCGTCCACGCTGTAGCCCGTGCCGTCCAGCTTATGCGCATTGGCGCAGAACGTATTGGCCAGCAAAAGCCTTGTACCCGCCTGAACATAGCGGCGCTGGATGCTCTCAACCACGTCCGGCGCTGTCATGGACAGCGTCTCCGGCCTGTCGCCGAGCTTCAGGCCTGCGCGCTGCAGCATCGTACCCATCGCGCCATCCAAAAGCGTGATTCTCTGTTCCATCCGATTATCCCTCATTTCTTCTCATCGCGCAGGTATCTTTTGCGCTGCATCCCTCGCAGCCCGAAGGCCTTCTCTGAACAGGCGCATCGCTGATTCCCATGATGGCCGTAACCGATTTTCTCGGGATCATGATGCCGCTCTGCGATACCATGAGGCCAATCCGCTGCGCCTGCAGCACGGCGCAGATTTCGTTCGTCTGGGCAAGCGGCATATCGCCATAGCCCGGACTGAAGCGATCCGTCAGGTGTTTTCCCTCTTCGAGAAGCGACAGGCGAAGCCGCTCCTCCTGCCTGTCGCAAACGGTTTCAATCGCCGCACTCATAACCGCATCGAGCAAAACCGCACCGGCTGCCCCAAGGCTCTGTTCCCGCAGCAGCATCCTTTCGCTCTGCGCGCCCAGCGTAGCTGCCAGCAAATAAACCTCCCTGCACGGCGCAAGCATTCTGCGCACATCCTCTCCCTTGGGAGAAAACGTCGTCCCGCAGAGCGTTCCGTTTTCTTCCAGCGAAAACCGCCTGACAAGCACGCGCGGCTCAGTTTCCTCGATCACCCTTCGCGCTTTTTCCCGGATATCTTCAAGCAGGCCATGCTCCACAGGCGTTCCCCGCCAGCCCAGAAAATGCAGCGCCTCGCGCAGCGGTATTTCATTCAGTCTGACGATCATGCACTGCCCTCCTGCTCTATTTATTATCAATCTGCAGCTGATCAAACAGGCTGATCTGATCGCATCCTGCTTCCGCAAAGCACTGCGATGACAAACTGTCTTTCAAATCCAGCGCAAAGGCGCCCGCCTGAAGAAGGCCTCTGTTTCCCTCATAATCGGCGGCGTCTCCATCAATCGTCCAGACACGCGTATACGCTCCCCGCAGGCAGTCCATCGCGCCGTGCCAGCTTCCTCCGATTCCCGCGCGCGCAGCCACGACGACCGCCGCTTCGCCCATCGCATAGATCACATGATTCCGCGCAATAGCGCGCTGCGCCGAAAACCTTTCATCAGGAAGCGCATCGCACAGCAGCAAAAGCCGCCCCTGCGCCAGGGCATGCGCCAGCATCTCATCCCGAAGAATCCTCTGTACAGGCTGCGCCGGAACGAGAATCAGCTTTCCTCCATTTTCCAGCGCACCTCTTTGCACAGCTGTATCCACGCCGCGCGCGCCTCCGCTGACAATTGTCAGGCCTTCCTCCGCCGCTTTTCTGCCGAGTTCATAGGCGCATGCATAAGTCTCTCTTTGGATATCCCGGCTTCCAGCAAAAGCGATCAGCCTGCCGCTCAGCAGCTCCGCACATCCCTTCATAAACAGAAAATGCGGACGAAGGCTTTCTTTCAAGCGCCGCATCTGCAGCGGCCAATCCTCTTCCTCCGGCAGCACAACCCGGTATCCGCACTTCCCATATTCATTCAGGCAATCATACACAGCGGCGGAACGCGACAGCAGCATCCTCGCGCGATTGCGCATCGCTTCCGGGATCTCATCCGTATCCCTGATCGTCAGCCCTGTCAGCGCGCCGGCGTCGATCAGCCGGCTGACGGCCAGCCGCGTCATGACGGGCGGCAGCGCGTCTTCCCACGCGGCCCGGGTCAGCAGGCAGAGCCGCGAGCAAATCTCTTCCACCGTCGCCATGCCGCACCTCCTCTGACCTGCATTTACATGAATGTCATCATTATATCGCAAAGAAATGAACAAGGCAAGGAAGGATTGAAACCGCGCGAAAAAAGGCGTATACTACTGATAATCTCCCCATTCTGCAAAAAGGAAGGATACCATGCTCACCTGTTATGAAAATACCCGCGTATTCACCGCCGACGCAAAAGCAGCCGACTGCTTTGTCGTCTGCGATGATCGCTTTGTCTTCGCAGGCCAGGCAGCCGATGCGCACGCCGCCTATCCGGACGCCGACCGGGTTGATTTAAAGGGCCTCTTTGTCTGTCCCGGCTTTAATGATTCGCATATGCATCTGCTCGAACTGGGCTGCGTCCTCACGCAGGCCCAGCTGCAGCATCATACCGGTTCCCTCGAGCAGGTCATGCTCGCCGTGGATCAATTCGCCGCCGAACACCCGCAGGAAGACTGGATACTCGGCCGTGGCTGGAATCACGATTTTTTCACAGACGAAAACCGCTTTCCAACACGGGAAGATCTGGATGCTGTCTGCCCGGACAGGCCCTGTCTGATCACACGCGCATGCGGCCATGTCGCCATAGCGAACAGCTGTGCGCTGCGCCTGTGCGGTATCGACCATGCAGCGCCCTGCGTATCCGGCGGAACCGTCAGATGCGGCGCGGATGGCCGGCCCAACGGCATTCTCGAAGAGAATGCAATCGCCCTCGTCTCCGCCCGTATTCCCGCGCCTGACCGCGAAGGAATCAAACGCAGGCTGCTTCTGGCGATGGAGACCGTCGCCTCCTTCGGCATTACCTCCGTACAAAGCGACGACTTCGGCGCGCTGGAGGTTCCGTTTGAAGAGGTCATTCTCGCCTATCAGGAACTGAAAAGCGAAGGACGGATGACCGTCCGCGTCTATGAACAATGCCTCCTCCCGACCCAGGAGCTGCTTGAGCGCTTTCTGCGCGCCGGTTATCATACTGGATGGGGCGACGATTTCTTCCGTTTAGGTCCGCTGAAGCTGCTGACCGACGGTTCCCTTGGCGCGCGAACCGCATACCTTCGGGCGCCTTACAGCGACGCGCCCGATTCCTGCGGAACGGCAATCTATACCCAGGAAGCGCTCGATTCCATCGTCTTGACTGCACATCAGGCCGGCATGCAGATTGCCGCGCACGCCATCGGCGACGGTGCTGCCGAAGCCGTACTTCAGGCCATCGAGCGGGCGCAGGCTGCGTATCCCCGGAACGACGCCCGTCACGGCATCGTTCACGCGCAGATTCTCACCAGCGCTCAGGCGGAACGGATGAGCAGGTTGGGCATGCACGCCTATATCCAGCCGATCTTTCTGGATTACGATACGCAGATCGTCTTCCCGCGGATCGGCGATCGCGCGCTGGATGCGTATCCTGCGGCCTCCTTTTCCAGGCTCGGCGTCACGTTCTCGGGCGGTTCCGACTGCCCGGTCGAACCCTGCGACGTGATGAAGGGGCTTCAGTGCGCCGTCACGCGCAAATCCGTCACCCGGCCCGCAGAACATCCTTATCTGCCCCATGAGGCGCTTCCGCTTTCAAAGGCGATCAGCTGCTTTACGCGGGATGGCGCTTATGCAAGCTTTGAAGAAAATGTGAAAGGCCGGATTGCCGCGGGCTATTACGCTGACTTCACCCTGCTTGGCATCGATCCTTTTGAAACTGATCCTTCCTGGATTCACAAAATCCCCATCCGTGCGGTTTACACCGGCGGCAAAAAGGTATTCTGATTCTCAAAGAGACCGGATGATCATCCAGACCTCCGGTCTCTTTCCCTTTCTCCCGCGTTTTGCGCAATCCCTGCCCGCTAAAATACCGGTTTCCGCTTTACTTTCGCGCCGCAAGACGATATAATAACTGCATGTGTTTGTGATTTACTTGACAAATCACGGCACAAACAAGACGATATAGAGGCTGAATGTTATGAAAATCATCACCGTTGTCGGTATTCGCAAATCCGGAAAGACCAGCACTGTCGTTGCGCTGATTGAGGCCATCCGCCGCCGCGGCAAGAAGGTTGGCACCTGCAAAACCGTATTCTGTCCGACCTTCTCCATGGACAAAGCGACCAGCAACACCGCCAAGCACAGGCGCGCAGGAAGCGAGCTGGTCTGCGCACGCGCGCGCTTTGAAACTGCCTTCCTCTATCCCGAAGCGCTTCCGCTTTCCAAAGTGCTGGAAAACTACAAGGATTGTGATTATGTGCTGCTGGAAGGCGATTACTTTGCCTCCGTGCCGCGCATTGTCTGCGCGCATCTGGAAGAAGATGCGCTCATGCGCATGAACAGCCGCACGCTCGCCTTCTGCGGACGTATCAGCCAGAAGCCCGAAATTGAGCTGCCGCTGCCCCGCTTCAATGCGCTCGAAAACGCCGACGCCCTGCTGGATTACATTGATTCCAAAGTTCCGGATATCATGCCCTGCTCCCTGCTGGACGAGCCGCTTCCGCCGGTTCCCGGCGTCACAGACGACGGTTTCTGCCAGTGCGGCTGCCATCATCACGAGAAGAAGCAGGAAAAGGAAGCGCTCCAGATCCTCTTTGAAGGCAGCGAAATCACGCTGACGGCCGCGCAGCGCGAAACGCTTCTTGGCTGGATCAAGGAGGCCAGGGATGCCGAGTGATCTCCCCGTCATCCGCCGCCATCTGTTCCTGACAGGAGACAAACAGGTCGGCAAATCCACGCTGCTCCGCCGGCTGATCGAAGCCAACGCGCTCGATTGTGCCGGTTTTGAAACCCGTGCTTTCTTCCTCGACGGCAGCCGAAAGGGATTTCTCCTTCACGGGCGCGTCGATATGCCGCCTTACGAAAACGACTGCATCTGCTGCGCGCGCGTCGGCGAAAAAAAGAGCGTTCCGGTTCTGCCTGTTTTCGATGAAAACGGCGTGCAGATCCTCAGACACAGCCTTTCTTCTCCGTCTCCGTTCATCCTGATGGACGAACTGGGCAGGCTTGAGCGGCAGGCCGATTCCTTTATCCGTCAGGTATATGCCTGCCTGGATTCTCAAAAGCGCGTGCTGGGCGTCCTTCAGAAATGCACGTCCGATCACGTGCAGGCCATTGCAGAGCGAGACGACGTTACCCTCCTGACCGTTACGCCGGAGAACCGCGAGGCAATCTTCGATCTGCTTGTCGGCCAAATCCTTTGACTTCATAAACGTCAGTTCTGATATCCAGCAAAGCTTGCACACTTCATACATCATAACGCAAAGATCCGATTCGGCAATACAGCCGAATCGGACCTTTTATGCTTTACGCACGCTACAGTCAATTATCTGATTTACATTCTCCAGGTCAATTATCTGATTTATATTCTCCAGCCAGATAAATGCGCCAAAGAGTTTTCGCAATTACCCAAATTCGCTCACCCGTGAATTCTTCAGAATTTCTGCACTGCAGAAAATGGTCAGTAGTTTTCAAGAAGCTCGATAAAGCACTTCAGATCTTCGGTCGCGTCGATATACGCATACTCACCGCTGGCATCACCATATTTGCCGCGCTGCGTACATGTCATGCCGGCAAGCTCGCATGCTCTGATCCTGCCCTCCATATCCCGAATCTGGAATGCGATATGATGAACGCCTTCTCCATGCTGATCGAGATGATCCTGCCAGGTACTTTTGACGCCATTGGGCTGAATCAGCTCAATCTGCATATTCGGCCCCGCATCGAAAAAAGCCATCAGGCAATTGGCATAGGGCGCCGGCTCGCCGCGATAGCGCGTTCCGGTCACCTCGTAGCAGCCGCCGTCCACGCATGCCGGCGGTTCGACGCCCAGAAAAGCGGCGAATTTCCTCTTGGTCGCTTCAACATCTCTGACAATAATTCCAACCTGTGTCACGATATTCGTATCGAGCATCCCAGCCATATTCTCATCCCCTTATTTCATGTGTGCATGATCATCCGTTGTTTCCCGGGCACATTCCTGCGCTCCCCTGCGAGTTCCTATTGCGGTTTCACTTCCCGAAACGCCATCTGCGGCGCTGTCCGGTTCAGGAATTCCGGCAGAGGCTCCTTGCAGCTCAGCCAGTCCGCCGCGCGTTCTCCCGGAATTATCACCGGCATACGCTCATGGATAAAGCGGATTTCAGGCGCCGCTTCGCGCGTCAGGATCGCAAATGCCGGAACAGTCACCTCGCCATACCGTTCCAGATGATAGATTCCGGCGAAATAGATCATCTCGCTTTCCTGCGGACGGAGGGCATATTTCGTCTTTCCGCCTTCCTTCCGTTCCCATTCAAAATAGCTGCTCGCCGGAACCAGACAGCGCCGCCGCCTGATTCCATCCCTGAACATCGGCTTGTCAGCAGCCGTCTCCGCTCTTGCGTTGATGATGGGCCTGCCGCCCGGAAAGGCATATCCCCATCTCATCGCAAAGGGCTGGACGCCGCCTCTGCGGTCGTTCGCAAGCACGGGCACAACGTCCGTCGGAAAAATTTCTCCGCAGGTTTTCAGGCCTTCCGGCGTCTTCTTTCGCTGAAGCGCATCCAGAATCTGCTGCAATTCCGGTACGCTTTCACCTTGACCAAGCCAATATCTTCCGCACATGCGCTTCCCCCCGCCTCGTCATTTTCAGGCCGCATGCTTTCCATGCCGATCATCTACATATATTATAGCATTGATGCGTTCCGCGCGCTATACCCAACCGGCAATCCTTAAAGCGTCGCAAGTGCGCGATTCTGCATGCTTTCAAGCGTATTATCTGAGTATTCTCACCCAAAAAAAAGAAAATGATCCCTTCTCCTCGGGAGAAAGAGATCGCTTGCGGACGCTTTGGGCGCATGCCAGACGGCCCTTATTTTATCTGATATGCTTTCAGATCGTCGGGCGTATTCAGGTTTTCAAACACACAGCAGTTCAGATGCTCCGGCAGCTTCAGCTTTTTCATGCGCATATCCTCAAGCATCCACATAATCTTCAGTCTGTTCGTTTTCAGATGCGCCTCCAGCACGGGCAGACAGCTCCTCGCATATATGCCGCTGAGCGGCTGCGCCCTGCCTTCGTCATCCATCAAAACCACCGCATCCAGCTCCGGTTCATACTGCGCCGCAAGGTATTCCGCCAGATCGCGGCTGTAATACGGCGCATCGCATGGCGCAACAACCAGCGCGTCGCAGTCCGTCATGGCAAGCGCCGCATGGATACCCGCCATGGGCCCGCAGCCAGGGTACACGTCCTCGCAGCGGACAAAGCCTTCCGGCGTCGGAATCGCCGGATCATTTGCAGAAAGAATACGCTCGGCAAAGCCTTCGCCCGCTCTTGCCACGGTATCCAGCAAACGCTCGCCGTCCACCTGAATCAAAGCCTTATGGCTGCCCATTCGCTTTGATTTTCCGCCGCTGAGCAGCAGGAATCCAATTTTTGCCATGCTGTTCTCTCCTCATTTTTTCTTCTTCTGTCTACATGCAATGCACAGCGTTTCCTGCCCGGACGGCGAAATCGCCCTGCCGCAGCCCGCGCAGGAACGGGACGCCACCCGCGACAGCACGAGACGATTCATATGCGGCAGGTTCATCATGCCGATTTCCTCGATACAGCCGTCCCGGCAGACCGCTTCGCACACGCCGCAGCCCGTGCATTTGTACGGCGTGATATAAACCGGGCGCTTCCCATCTTCTTCGCCGCCGATCTCCATCGCGCCGTTCGGGCACAGCAGCGCACAGATGCCGCAGCCAAAGCAGGCATCCGATATCCACGGAAGCGCCATCCGGCAGGAGAAATCCCGATTCTTCCGGGCAAGCTCATGCACGCGCGACGCCAGCAGGCGCCTGTAGATCATTGCATCCACAGCTTCGCCGACAAGATCATTCACGACAAGCGCCGTCGCCTTTTGGCCTCCATGCGCCATCGCGCGAAGAAACTCCCGACGGCTGACGCCCTCCTCCTGTTCCGCGGGAAGGTCATCAAAGCACGCCTGTACATGGGCGGCGTATGCATCCTCCCCCAGAAAGCATTTAAGCTGATAAAGCTGCTCTTCAAGCGTATCAAGGCACTCCTCGTGCGGACATTCCCTGCACGGCTTCAGATTCAGAATCAGCCTGCCGCCGAGCGCAAGATACGCAAGAAATTCCCACGGAAGCAGCGCAAGGCATGCTTCTTCATGCCCCGCGCCGTTTCCGGCGCGCCCGCAGGAAAGCACAACCCTGCCCGTTTTCTCTGCCATCATCAGATGCCGCTTGGCATTGGACGGAGAGGGCGCGATGCACCGCGAAGGGCACGCCGTAACGCACAGACCGCAGTTCTGACATTCGTTCCACTTCGGCGGCGTCTTCTGCGTCCGGTCATATACGCCCCTTGGACAGATCTCCATGCAGGCGCTGCAGGTCATGTGCTTCTGCTTGCGGTTGATGCAATGAGAAAGGGACAGAAACGGATGGTCATCCACCGCATTGGTTCTGATCACATCCATAAGGAATCCCATCCGCATCTCTCCTTTCCTGTGTGAAAAGGCCCGCAGCACCCTCAAGCGCTGCGGGCTTTTTTATCATTGCGTTCTCTGATGGAATCAAGCGGAGCCCCGTCCGCCGAGATCAGGTGTTCTTCTCTTCAAAGTCCGCGCTGAATGCGCACTGACGCGGCTTGATGAGAATATTCGGCACGGTCGCGTTACCCGCAAAGCAGTGCAGCGCGGTGACGAGGTTCGGGCCGTACTTCGCATTGAGCTCATCCACCGGGCCGAACTTGAGCGCGCGCATCATGCAACTGGACACGCAAGCCGGCTCGCCGCCGGCAGCCACGATATCCTTGCACATGTCGCACTTGACGACCTTCTTTTCCTCGGCCTTGTAGACCGGATGATGATACGGGCAGGCCTCCACGCAACGCAGGCACGCTTCGCCCGCGCAGACCGCATTGGGATCATGATAGACCACGCCGGTCTCGGGATCCTTCACGGTACGGCCCGTCGGGCACGCCTTCACGCATGCCGGATAATTGCAGTGACCACAGGTCTCCGCCATGTGATAGATGCCCACATCCGGGAATTCGCCGGTCTCATAGGTACGCACCTTGCGCAGAAGCTCACCGATATCCAGGCGGTTCTTGTCCTTGCAGGCGATCTGACAGGTGTGGCAGCCAGCGCACACCGTCTGATCAAAATAGAATCCATACTGTGCCATTGCTTTCTGCCTCCTTACTCAAAGAGAATCGTCTGCGGGACGTCGCAGTCCGCCGGGATCGGCTCCTGCGTCCACTTGCTGATCTGAACGTTCAGCGAGTTGTAGCCGTCGATGCCCAGACCGGTGGCAACACTGCCGGTGATGTAGTTTTCGGAACCGCTCTTGTCAATGCCGCTTTCCTCATCGACATTGACCCACGGGCCGTGCGGCAGGGCCACAACGCCCGGATACAGGCGCGCGGTCACGCAGGCATGGCGCAGGGTATCGCCGTACTGGGAGGAGACCTTCACGGTGTCGCCATCGACGATGCCGCGCTCGGCAGCGTCGTACTTGGAGACGAATACCGGGTTGGTGCAGGCTTCGCGCAGCCACGGGATGTTATCAAAGACGGAATGCGCGCGGCGCTGATAGTGCGGGTTGAAGCACTGCAGCGGATACTCGCTCTTGGCTCCCTTGATATCGCCGTTCACGAAGGTGGCTTCGTAGCCCTGCGCGATCGGCTGATACTTCGGCAGACCATGATACTCCGCCTCGGAGAAGCCGTGACTGTTGATCATGTCGGCATAGGTCTGGCAGTAGAACTCGATCTTGCCGCTGTTGGTCGCGATCGGGTTGTTCTCCGGATCCTCGCGGAAAGCCTGCTTGTCGATGTAGCCCAGCTTATCGCCCGGCTTGCGGTCGACGCGGTACATGCCGTCTTCGAAGTACTTCTTGATGGAGATACGGCCCTCCTGCGGCTGGCCCTCGACGCCCCATTCCTTGATGTCGTCTTCGGTGATGGAGACGAGGTTTTCCCAGGTCTCGCCGTCTTCCTTGATGACGGTGGAGGTGGCGACGGAATTGAACAGCTGCTGGGTGGCGCTCATGGTGCCCCACATATCAGCGCTCAGGCCGAGCTTCTCGCCGATCTTGATGCTCGCCTCGGTATCGGAGACGGACTCGAAGTACGGATCGAGCACCTGACGGTTGATGAGCAGGATGTCGCGGTTGTAGTAGCCGTCCCAGATGTACGCGCCCTCGCGCTCCCAGTTGGTGGAGATCGGCAGGACGATATCGCAGTACTTGTTGGTCGCCGTCAGGAAGTGGCCCTGGCCCACGACGAAGTCCATCGCGCGGAAGACCTCGATGCCGCGCTTCGCGCCCTCGCAGCAGGTCAGCTTCGCGGAAGCGCCATTCCAGATCATCTTGACCGGAGCGGTGATGTTCTCAATCTTCTTGGACAGGTCATAGCCTTCCATGCCGCCCTTCCAGCCAAGGCCGTAGCCGTTGATCATCGTCCACAGGGTAGTCGGGTTGAACGGCTTGCCCATGCAGGCGTCCCACAGCTGGGTCTCGGATACGCTGGTCGCAGCGCCGGTGCCGCCAGCGCCGCCGACGTCGCCCGCGGAACCCACGCGGATCAGGCGCGGACCAAAGTTGTTGGTATGGTTCCAAGCAGTCGGGCCGGTGCAGTGGCCGCTCTTGCCGATGTGGCCGCCCATCGCGCCCAGGCAGATGGCCAGCTGCGGCAGCTGCTCGGTGTTATAGTTACGGGCGGAGGCCCAGCTGGACAGCAGCGCAACCTTGTTGTCCTTGCCCAGGACGCGCGCCACCTGACGCAGGGTTTCGGCCTTCACGCCGGTAATCTCCTCGGCCCATTCCGGGGTCTTGGCGACGCCGTCGTATTCGCCCTTGAGATAGCCGAAGAAGTTTTCGCTGGTCTTCGCATCCGCCGGCATATGCTCGCTGTCGAAGCCCACGCAGCAGCGGTTCAGGAAATCCCAGTCGATGAGACCCTTCTCAGCGTCCTCCTCGAGCATCACATACGCCATGGCGAGCATCGCAGCCATGTCCGTGCCCGGGCGGATCGGCACCCACTGCGCATCGAGAATGGACGCGGTGTCGGTGTAGATCGGGTCAAAGAGGATGAACTTGGTGCCGGCGTCCTTCCATGCCTTGGCATAGTTGGTCGCATTGCCCAGAGAGGACCAGGCCGGGTTATAACCGAAGGCCACGACATATTCGCAGTTGAACATGTCCATGCGGTCGTTGTTGCAGTTGTAGTCATAGCAGGCGTCGCCCCAGCCGAGCACGCCCGGCGCAAACCAGCCGCCCCAGGAGCCCGTACGCCAGGCGCTGAGATAGTTGATGTTCATCTTGTTGAGCACATCGGTGCCCGCGCCGTTGCACAGGATGGCGTTGTCGCCGTAGGTTTCGTTCACGCGCTTGATCTCGTCAGCGATATACTGAGCGGCCTCATCCCAGGAGATGCGCTCCCACTCGTCGACGCCGCGCAGCTGACCGTTCGGATTGCCCGGGGTCCAGTTCTTGCGCTTCATCGGATACTTGAGGCGATCCAGGCCGCGCGCCTGATACTGCTGCGAGAAGCCGCGCAGGCAGGAACGCTGCTGGCGGTTATACTGGTCGTCGGTGTTGTAATCGTCGGTCTTCTGGCGAAGGATAACGCCGTCCTTCACATAGGCCTTCACCAGACACTTGCCGCCGCAGTTATGCCAGCAGGGCGCCGCAACCCACTTGCCGCCATCCTCGGTGACGACAGGTTCAGCAGCTGCCGGGATGGTCTCTTCGCCGGCTGCCTTAAGGGTGCTGCTCTCGGCGATGGCGGTCGCATTCAGCGCGAAGCTGGCGGTACCGATGGCAGCAGCAGAACCCTTCAGGAAATTCCGGCGGCTGACCATGGTATCGAGCACGTTTTGAATCAATGCCATGTTGTTTCCTCTCTCTTTCTCTCTCATGTTGTTATATACAATATACACATCTGTATATGGTATTCACGCTCTTTCCGCCTTCTGCATCCGAGGCGGATATCGCCGTCACTGTGCGGCCATCAGTTCGTCAATCACCCGCTGGTCATAGGCGATAAACTCCGCCATCGCGCGGACAAGCTGAGGATACAGCACCTTCGTTTCGGACTTGTCCATATCCTCGCAATACGCCCCCATCCAATTGAGAATATGATTTTTCTCAAAGAGCTTCTGGCCTTCCAGCAGGCTCTTATAGCCGCACAGAAGATTCTGCTCAAGACAATCCCCGGCGCGCTCCGTCGTCAGCGCGAGGAAATGCATCATCAGGCTGATATGATCATCCGGATGGCTCGGATAGCCCGCAGGCACATAGCTGTACTGCTGATACCAGCTGCGCACCTGAAGGGTCGATTCCTGAAACAACGCGCGCTCCTTCGCCGTATAGCAGGATTCCCACGGCGGCGCAATCAGCGTATCCGGCCCGAGAAACAGCCGGGTATATTCCATCCTGGCCGCTTGAACATCCATACCGCGGCAGGAGGCAAGCACCGCCTTGAGGCCGGCTGCCGCGCGGCTGTCCTGCTCGAACAGCGCAACAGCCTGCAGGCTTTCCTCGCTGCTTACAGCATCCAAAAGCGCCTGCGTGGGCTCTCCGCCCAGCAGCTTATGGAACAGAGAAAACACATAGGCTCTGCCAGCCAGCAATGTGCTGACCACTTCTTTGATCTCGTTGTTCACCGCTAGATTCTCCTCAATGAATTCATCCGTATTTCTGGCCATCCGCGTTTTTCGCAAAACACACTGTTGTATTCTTACAAAAACAAAGCGCACCCCAACTCTCTTTCCGGGATGCGCAGAAAGTCACCGATGTACATGTTCTTCGCTGATGATAAGGCTTCATTTCTCCATCGCCCGAGAAAAAGTCTCCGGTATGCGGGGCAGGTCTCCTGACTGATTGACCGGGGAGATTCTCCCCTGCGGATACGCCTTCTCAAGCAAATTACCCAATGGCTTTCATATCCGCGACTCAAAACACAGTAATGGCTGTTGCGCCGGAATCAGACCGGCTTCCCTTTTCATCCTCAGTAACACTTCGGACACCCTGCATACATATTCATTTATGCTAACAACACTATATAAAAACCCTCATCTTCTGTCAATAAATCATACAATAACGAGATTTCTTAATCAAAGAATTAACATTTTGGCGTTTCTCTCATTTTCGCATGATCCGCAGCCCGAACCATCTGCATCTGCGTGTCAATCCGGCCGCCTGCCTTTTGTTCCTGCTGATGTTCAAATCTGCGCAAGGAGGGACAGGATATCCTCCGGTCTGCGCGCAATATGGCATGCGCCCGCCTCTATCAGACTTTCTTCGCTCCTGAATCCCCAGGTCACTGCGATGCAGGGAATACCGGCATTTCTGGCAGTCATCACGTCCACATCCGAATCGCCGACGTATACGGTTTCCCCCGCCGTGACGTCCATCTGCAGCATGGCCTCAAAGACGCTGTCGGGCGCAGGCTTTTTTCTTCTGGATGGATCATCGCCCACCGCGCTGCACATCCGGCGTCCAAAGTAGTCCCTGCTGAGTTCCTTGACCGCAAAATCAATCTTATTGGAAACGATGGCAAGCTTGATTCCCTGCGCCGCCAGCGTATCCAGAACCTCCATGATCCCTTCATAGGGCGCAGTATGATCCTTGCTGTGTTCGCCGTAATGCATGATAAAGCAATCCAGCACCGCCTGAAACGCGGGATGCTGCGCTCCCGGCTCCGGCATGGCGCGCTCGATCAGCTTATGAATACCATTGCCCACGAAACGGCGCACCTCGTCCTTCGTGCGCGCGGGAAGACCGTTCGCCTCCAGCGCGGCATTCGTGCTCGCCGCAAGGTCGTCGAGCGTATTGAGCAGCGTACCGTCCAGATCCCAGATGACCGCCTTCGTTTTCATCATGTTTACACCATCCCGCTCCGGCGTTTCCGTTTTTTCTCATACAGCGCCCCTTGCGGCGCCTTTCCATCTCCATTGTATCTCCGCCCCATTATGCCGTCAACGCCTTTTTGGAAAACCGCATCTCATCAACTGTCACCCACAACATGCATATCCCATATCGCGCCTGTTCCGCCGTCATCCGTCCGGACTTCATTCAAGTTTTGCGCGTATGCATCCTTCATCTTCGTTGACAAGATACAGTTCTACTAAAGCATGAGGCGCAGCGGCACGCAGCACAGCAGCATGGATCAGGTCTTCCTCATACGGCTCCATCATTCCCTCGGGATGACAGCTCAGCAAAATCACCTTATGTGCATGCCGGTCAATCCGCATGTACTCACCGGCATAATCCGTGTCGAACAGCTGCACGGTGCCCGGCTTTCCTTCGGAATCAAGGGACACTACGGCGCTGACCCTGTGATACACGCGCCGAAGAAGCGCATTCGCAAGCAGCCCAGGCATACTTTCCATGCCTTTCCCCTCTTTCTTGTATGTGTTATTGCATATTCGGATTGTATACAGGTTTCCATTTGTATGTCCACTAACCTACAGAAGCAAAACAGCCGGATGCGCAAAAACGCCGCGCTTTGAAAGCGCGGCGTATCAATTATGAAGGTTTTCGCTGCTGCCTGCGTCCTGCTGCGCCCTGCATCAGATGCAGCAGCACAGCGGATAATAGATCATTCTTCCTCCGCTGCAGCAGGTACAGCAGAGCTGAAGCATCAGGAACGACCAGCACAGATTCGGCTGACTGTGGGTCTGCCGGCCATAGGACGTGCCCCGCTGGCCATACCAGGAGCCGCCGCTTTGCAGCTGGCTGAGCAGCTGCTGATAGAGCATGTTGCCCGGCTCCATCGAAACCGCCTGACGCGCATATTCCATCGCCTGCGCATTATTATGCAATCCTGCCTGGGCCAGCGCGCTGAGATAATACCAACGCGCATTCCGCTTGCCGGGGTCGACAGAATTGAGCGCATTAAGCGCTTCAGCATAATGGCCGGTGTCGATATAATTCTTGGCCGCGCGCATTTCAATGCTGCTGTCCTGCTCCTGCTGGCGATACTGCTGCTGCTGTCCATAGTATGCGCCGCCGAAGAACTGCGCAAACGGGTCGTCGTCATACCCATAGCCGCCCTGGCCATAGCCGCCGTAACCGCCATAGCCGCCCTGACGCTGCTGCTGGCTGCCGCCGTTATAGCCGCTGCCCGCGCGCGCGCCGCCGCCCTGGCGTCTGTGCATGATCTCCTCATACGCCTGCTGGACTTCCATAAATTTCTTCTCAGCCTGAGCGGCGTCCGGCTTGCCGACATTCGCGTCCGGATGATACTTCTTGCACAGCTGTCTGTATGCCTTTTTGACCTCGTCGTCTGTCGCTGTCGGCGATACGCCCAGCACCTGATACGGATCCGTCATTGTTCCTTCTTCGCCTTTCTTCTCTCGGTAGCGTTTTCAAACCTGAGCCAGATGCCCGAATACAGGATGTTGCGCATAATCTCTGCATCCTCCAGCAGCGGAAGGCGTTCAAACGCCATCGCGGCACGGGCCATCATATCGGAAAGCATCTGTTCGCAATCCCCGGCGAAGCTTTCCTGTCCGCTCCTTGCCAGCAGCGGATTATAGCTCCCCTTTTTGCGATCACGCTCGACGTCCTCATAGCAGTCGCAGAGGTAAATGAACTTGCCCAGATAAAATCCGAGCTCGCGCAGATCCCGCGCATAAATATCTTCCTTCATCACGTACAGCTCTGCGAGCATTTCGCCCGTCAGATTGGCCGCCGCATCGAGGTTCTGATCGTTTCTGTTTTCGATTTCATGAAGCCGGCGCACATAGCTTTCGACAGCCTCGCGCTGGCGCGGAAGCCGCTCTCCTGCGCGCGCTGCAGCGCGCCGGAGCAGTTCGCTCTCCGCGAGCTTATCCACGCGCCGATCATCCTCCCAGCCGTCGCGGAGATCATAATACGACACCAGCGCGCTCAGATCCGCGCAGTAGTCGATCGCCTCATTGCCAAGCATCAGCCGCTTGCGGATCGGATGCAGCGCGCAGCGGCGCATTTCTCCAGTCGTCTCAGGCTCATACAGGGAGGTATGCAGCATCGCAAGGAACGTCATTTCAAAGCTCAGCGCCATCCGGCATGCGCTGCCGCAGCGCTTTCCGATCGCCCGGCAGAGCCCGCAGTAGTATCCGCGGTAGCGGTCGAACTCACGGAACTTCATTTCTTCCTTGCGGATGGTCATCACGCCCAGCATGCCGCCACCTCCTTCCCGGATCATTCCGCTCCATATTTGAAGCAGATTATATCATAATCGCACACAGGCTGCCAAGCCATGTTCGCTGAAATGTCGTTTTCTGCGTTTATTTTCTGCGCATGGGCAGCGTAACGAAGTACACCGCCGCGCAGCACAGCACGACCGCCGCACCGGCAGAGGTGTTCAGATAATAGGAAAGGACAAGACCCGCCACGCCGCACACCACAGAGATGATCACGGACAGGCGCATATACTGGCTGGCGCCTCTTGCGACATTGTGCGAGGCCGCCGCCGGGAGAATCAGCAGGGAGTTGATCAGCATGACGCCGACCCAGCGAATGGAAACCATGACGGCCACCGCAACCAGAATCGTAAACGCATACTCCGTCATTCTCGAGCGGATGCCGCGGCTGCGCGCCAGCGGCGAATTGACGCTGGTGATCATCAGCGGATTGAACAAAAATACCCAGACGGCGCACGCAGCGGCCAGCGCGAGCAGGAGCGCGAGCAGATCCCCCTGCGTCACAGACAGCACATCGCCGACCAGCACGGAGGAATACTTGGCAAACGCACCGCCGCGGGAGAGCACAACCAGGCCAAGCGCAATCGACGTGGACGAAAAGACGCTGATGATCGTATCTGCGCTCATTTTGGAATGATGCTTGACAAAGGTGATCAGGATCGCCCAGATCACGCCGAAGACGAGCATCGACGCCATCTGATTCTCCCAGCCGAGCACGACGCCGATGGCGATGCCCGTCAGGGCGCTGTGTCCGAGCGCATCGGAAAAAAAGGCCATTTTGTTATCGACCGCCATCGTGCCCAGAAGACCGAACAGCGGCGTGATCAGCAGCATGGCCAGCAGCGCGTTTTTCATGAAGGTATAGCGCAGCCACTCAAAGGGCAGGAGCATGTCCATCGCCGCATAAAGCGTTTCCATCATGCGCGCCCTCCCTTCGTATAAAACACCTGCTCAAACTCAGGCGAATCAAACACGACCTCTGGCACGCCCTGCTTGACAACAGTACCCTGCATCAGCACGACGCGGTCCGCATAGCGCTCCACGACGCTCAGATCATGCGAAACAAGCAGAATCGCCATGTGGTTTTTGTGCTTGAGCTCGTCGACCGTCTGATAAAACGATTCCAGACCATTCTGATCGACGCCGGAAACCGGTTCATCGAGAATCAGCAGATCCGGCTGGGGCGTCAGCGCCAGCGCCAGCAGAACGCGCTGCAGTTCGCCGCCGGAAAGGGCGCCCATCGCGCGATCGCAGAGCGCCTCGCAATGCGTGCGCGCAAGGGCTGTCATCACCCTGGCGCGCGTCTTTCTGGATACCCCGAGGAACACAGGACGGCGGGACAGCGCGCCCGCCATAAAGTCCATCACCGTTACAGGCGAGGATCTGTCGAACTCCAGCTGCTGGGGCACGTAGCCCGTGCGCAGGTCGGCAGCCGGTCTTCCGTCGCTGCTCAGATGCCGGATCGTGCCTTTATAGTCAATCTGACCGAGCAGCGCGCGCAGGAGCGTCGTCTTTCCCGCGCCGTTGGTGCCGATGAGCGCCGTCAGCTCTCCGCAGTGAATATGCAGGCTGACGTCCTTGAGCGGCACCTGGCGGCCGAAAGCAACCGTCAACTTGTCGACCTCGATTCGGCAAAGCTTGCAGCCCGCATCCGGACCGGAAAGCGGCGGATGCGCGCATGCCCGATGCTGCGTATCGCCGCTGCCCTCCGGCGCGTACTGGCTCTTGCGCAGCGGCTTGATCTTCTCCATCATTGCTCCAATGCCCCCACAAGCACGCGGGCATTTTCCCGCATGATCTGTTCATAGCTGTCCATCGCGCCGTCGCCGGATACGACGGGATTGAGCGAATACACCTTCGCGCCCGTCTCCCGCGCGATCGTATCGGCGGATTTGGTCGGATACTGCGGCTCCACAAACAGCGCCCTGATGCCATTTTCCGCGACGAGATCGCACATCTTCGCAATATCCCGCGTACTCGGTTCCTCGCCGTCGTCCGAGGAAATCACGCCGGCAACCTCGATGCCGTATGCTGCGGCAAAATACGAAAAGGCTTCATGGAAGGTAACGATCTTCTCTCCCTCAAGGCCCGCAAGCATCGCAGAAAGCTCTTCATCCAGCGCTTTGATCTTTGCGATATACGCGGCGGCATTCTCACGGTAAGCGGACGCATGCGTGGAATCCGCCGCAGCAAGTCCCTCGGCGATGTTTTCGATCTGGCGGATCGCAAGCTCAGGATCGAGCCAGACATGCGCGTTGAGCATTTCGTCGTGATGCGCGTGCTCTTCGTGTCCGTGATCATGTTCGCCGCCGCACAGCATCTCAATTCCGGAAGACGCATCGATCACAGGAAGATCATCGCGCAGGGAAATGACCTTGTCCATGAACTGTTCCATGCCGCCGCCATTGATCACCAGCGCATCCGCATCCTCCAGCGCCACCATATCGCGGGTCTGCAGCTGATAATCGTGCAGACAACCGACGCTCTGGTCCGCCATGTTGGAAACCGTCACACCGGGAATTCCCGAAGCAACGTTCATCGCAAAGACATACATCGGATAAAACGACGTCAAGATGCTCACATTCTCCTGCGCGCCGGCGCAGCCGCACATGAGCGTCGCGGCGAGAAGCAGCAGCGCTGCCATGCGTTTTTTCATCTATCATCAACCCTTTCTGCAAATAAGCATACCCAATCAACTGTATAATTTTCGTGCTCTTTTCCCTTTTTCCTGCTTTTGCGTCCGAGGAATGGCGAATTGATATTTGTCTGCCTTTGTGGTATCATGATGATATATGCCTTGATGAGGAGATCGCTATGTCTGAAACCTTTGTTATCATCGACGGCAACAGCCTGATGCACCGCGCATTCCATGCTCTGCCGCCGCTTTCCAACGAGGATGGCCTTTACACAAACGCCGTCTTCGGCTTTCTTTCCATGCTGCTCAAGGTCGCAGGCGACGTGCGCCCGCAATATCTGGCCGTGGCGTTCGACCTGCACGGACCGACCTTCCGCCATGCCGATTACGAGGCCTACAAGGCCGGACGCAAGCCCACCGCGCCGGAACTCCGCCCCCAGTTCGGTCTGGTGCAGGAATGTCTCAGCGCAATGGGCATCCGGCAGCTGACCTGCCCGACATTCGAGGCCGACGACATTCTGGGCACGATGGCGCGCCGCTGCGAGGAAAGCGGCATCCATGCCCTGCTGGTCACCGGCGACCGGGACTCCATGCAGCTGGTCACCGAAACGAGCCATGTGCTGTATACCAAGCGCGGCGTGAGCGACGTTGTGCTGTACACCCCTGAAAAGGTTCTGGAGGATTTCGGCGTCACGCCGGCGCAGATTCCCGATCTGAAGGGCCTGATGGGCGACGCCAGCGACAACATTCCGGGCGTACCGGGCATTGGCGAAAAGACTGCCGTAAAGCTGCTTGCGGCTTACAGCACGATTGAAAATGCGTTTGACCACGCCGAAACCGACCTCAAGGGCAAGCAGCGTGAGAAAATGATCGACGGGCGCATGTCCGGCCTGATGAGCAAGAAGATCGCCACGATCACCCGTCACGTTCCGCTGGACGACATCCGCATCGAGGACTGCCGTCTTGGCGATATGCAGGGCGGCAGAGAAATCTTTGAACGCCTTCAGCTCAAATCGCTGCTGGCGCGCCTTGCGCAGTTCGCGCCGCAGAGTGCTGAATCCGCCGCGCAATCCCTGCCCGCCATCGAATGGAAGGAAGAAGCCGCGCTGGAATCCGAAAACAGCATTGCCGCCTGGCTTGATCAGGCGCGTCATGCCGACGCTTTCTCCCTCCTGCTGCTGGAGGAAGGCTTCTCCCTCGCCGCTGCGGACGGAAGCCGCGCTTTTGTTCCCTTCGCGCAGGGGCTGCTCGGCGAAGGTCTTGATCCCCTGCAGGCAGCATCCGCGCTGTCCCCGCTGTTTTCCGGAACGAAAAAGCTGGTTCTCTTTGGCGGCAAGCGCCTGATGACGCAGCTGTCCTCCTGGGGCATTGCGTTTTCGGCCGATCTGGACGATGTGCAGCTGATGGCATACCTGCTCGCGCCGCAAAGCGGCAAATACGAAGCGCCGGAGCATGCCGCCGCGCTGTATGAGCAGTATCTTTCTTCCATAGACGCTCTGAAAACGCAGGACATGCTCGCCCTCTACCGGGATATCGAGCTGCCGCTTCTGCATACGCTCTATGCGATGGAGCGCGAGGGCTTCCTCGTCGATCGGGATGAGCTTGCCCGCCTTGGCGCCCAGTACGCCGGTCAGATCGCAGCCCTGCGCGAGGAAGTCTTTGCCCTGTGCGGCGTGGAACCCTTCAACCTCAACAGCACCCAGCAGCTGGGCAGCGTGCTCTTTGACAAGCTCGGCCTGCCCGCGCGCAAGAAAACGCAGCGCGGCTATTCCACAGACGCCGAAACCCTGCAGGAGCTTTCCGGCATGCATCCGGCCATTGATAAAATCCTCGCCTATCGGCAGGTTACCAAGCTGAACAGCACCTACATCGAGGGTCTGCTCCGGCTCACCGGCCGTGACGGACGCATCCACAGCTGGTTCGACCAGACGATCGCCGCCACCGGACGCATCTCCTCCAGCGAGCCGAATCTGCAGAACATTCCCGTACGCACGGAAATGGGCCGCGAAATCCGCCGCGCCTTTATCGCAAAGCCCGGCTGCGTGCTCGTCGACGCCGACTATTCTCAGATCGAGCTGCGCCTGCTTGCGCATCTTTCCGGCGACGAGGCGATGTGCGACGCCTTCAACCGCGGCCAGGATATCCACGCCCGCACGGCAGCCGAGGTTTTCGGCGTACCGATTGAGGACGTCACGCCCCATATGCGCTCCAGCGCCAAGGCTGTCAACTTCGGCATCGTATACGGCATCAGCGATTTTGGCCTCGCGAGCAACCTGCACATTTCCCGCAAAGAGGCCGCCGAATTCATTGCTCGTTACTTCGCGCGCTACCCGGCGATCCGCCGCTTCATGGACGAATGCATCGCCCGAGGAAAGGCCGACGGCTATTCTGTCACAATGTACGGCAGGCGCAGGCCGCTGCCCGAACTGAGCTCTTCCAATTATAACCGCCGTCAGTTCGGCGAGCGCGCCGCCATGAACACCCCCGTGCAGGGCGCAGCGGCGGACATCATTAAAATCGCCATGAACGCCGTACGCAAGCGCCTCGCCGACGAAGGCCTGCAGGCCAAACTCATCCTGCAGGTTCACGACGAACTGATCGTCGAATGTCCGATCGAAGAAGAGGAACGCGTCAGCAGCCTCCTTGCCCAGTGCATGGAAGGCGCCGCAAAGCTCGCAGTTCCGCTGATCGCGGACGTTCACGCCGGCCATTCGTGGTTCGACACCAAGTAAGCCCCTGGGAAGAAAACCCGCACGAACATCGTCTGCATATCAGGAGATTTAACATCTATGAAAATCGGATTGACCGGATCGATCGCCTGCGGCAAGAGCACCGTCAGCAGCTATCTGCGCGGGCTTGGCTTCGTCGTCGCAGACGCGGACGCCATTTCGCACGAGCTGACCTCTCCGGGCGGCGCGGCGCTGCCGCTGCTTCGCGCGCATTTTGGCGAGGGCGTCTTCTCCGGAAACGAGCTGGACAGAAAAAAGCTGGCAAGCCTTGTGTTTTCCGATTCCGAACAGCGCAAGGCGCTCAACGCCATCCTCCATCCGCTGATCATCGCCCGGATCCAGGACCAGCTTGAGGCAAACGACGCGCCGGCTACGCTCGTCTTCGGCGACGTTCCGCTTCTGTACGAGTGCGGCATGGACGCGATGTTCGACAAGATATGGGTTGTCAGCGCGCCCAGAAGCACGCAGATCGCCAGACTCCACGAAAGAGACGGACTGACGGCGCAGGAAGCCGCCGAAAGAATCGACGCACAGATGCCGCTATGCGAAAAAGAACGCCGAGCAGACGCCGTGATCAGCACCGACGGCCCCGTGGAACAAACGCGCAGGCAGGTACGCTCGCTGATCGACGCCGCAATCCAAAGGAGGCAGGAATGAATACGCCATCCCCCGCACCGCACAGAAGAAGGCGCGCCATGCAGCCTGAAGCCGACGATATCAGCCTGACAAACGCCGCGCCGGAAGACGATTCAGCTCCGCAGCCCTCCCCGCCCATGCGGCGGCGCGCTGCGCAGCAGGCGCCGTCTGCGCAGAGGAGCAGATCGGGCGGCCAGCCCCTCCCGCGGAAAAGAGCCGCCGCAGCGCAGGCCCGTTCTCCGTTTGAAGGAACGTTCCTCGAGCAGATTCCTCTTGCCCTGCGCATTGCGCTGATCGCCGTCTGCGTCGTCATCTTCTGCGGCTGCGCCTTCGCCATCACGCGCAATTATATGCTGGAACAGGAACAGCGCAGGCGGCTTGAGGCCGAAGCCGCGGAACGCGCACAGCATCCTCTGGAATACGCCGATCTCATCGTCGAGTACGCGCTGGCGCAGAATCTGGATCCGGCGCTCGTGTCCGCCGTCATCCTGTGCGAATCGAGCTATAACCCGCTGGCGGAAAGCCGGCTTGGCGCGCGCGGTCTGATGCAGCTGATGGAGGATACCGCAGGCTGGGTCGCGCATAAGCTGGACGAAGACGACGCTTCGTATTCCTTCGATCTTCTCTACGATCCTGAAACCAACATCCGCTACGGCACATGGTATCTGGGCTATCTGTCCAGGCGTTTCGGCGGCGATGCAACCAAGATCGTCTGCGCATATCACGCCGGCCAGGGCAACGTCGACAGCTGGCTGAAGAACCCTGAATACAGCAGCGACGGCGTCACACTGGATACCATCCCGACCCAGGACACCGCCACCTATGCCTCCCGCGTACTGCGCGCGAGAGATGTATACCGCAAGCATTATTTCTCTGCACCGGCCGAATCCGGCGTCAACCCTTAAAGGAGCAAGTATCTGATGCTGAAGCACACTCACCTTTTCATCATTCTGCTCATGCTGGCGCTCTGCCCCGCGCCCGCGCCGGCAGAGCCTGCGGATTATCTGTCCTGCGCCATCGTCGCCACGGATGACCTTGCCCTGCGGCCGCTGGAGCTCAACCAGCGCGACGTCGTCAGCGTGCTCGATCTGGTCTACGAAGGCCTGTTCGCCATGGACGACAACTACATGCCCCAGCCCGAGCTGGCGTATTCGTATGAATTTGTCAACAACGGCCAGCGTCTGAAGATCACCCTGCGCGACGATGTGACCTTTCACAACGGACAGAAGCTGACCGCGCACGACGTCATCGCAACGCTCGATTACATCTATGAGCTTTCCGGCTTCGACAAGGACCTCAACTCCCCTTACGAGCTCGCAGACCGCGGACTGTACTATTCAACCTTCTACTCCATCAAGGCCTGGGAGGCTCAGGACGATTACACGCTCCTGCTGACCCTGCGCCGCCAGAGCTTCGGTTCCCTGTATGCGCTGACCTTTCCGATTCTGCCCGCTTCCGAGGTCGCAAACGACATGCCTTCCGGCACAGGTCCATACCGCTACGACGGCTATGAGCGCGGCAGCGCGATCTGGCTTGCGGTCAATCCCACCTGGTGGAAGCGCACGCCCTATATCAAGAATATCCGCGCCAACATCTACAGCGACGCGGAAAAGGCGCTCAGCGCATTTGACGCGCAGAACGTGGATATCGCCATGACCCGCTCGATCAATGCGTCCCGCTATTCCGGCTCGCTGAATTCCTTCTCGCTTTCCGCGCGCACGCGCCAGCTCGAGGTTCTGCTCGTCAACCGCGCATACAAGTATTTCAAGAGCGACGAGGACGGCAAAAACCTCGTTCGTGACGCCGTCAATTACGCGATCAACCGCAGCGAGCTGATTTCCTCCGTCTATCAGGGCATGGCGACGATCGCCTACACGCCCGTGCCCACCGGCACATGGCTCTCCAACGAAACCACCATCAACGACATTTACGATCCGCTGATGGCCGAATCGCTGCTCGATCAGGCCGGATGGAAAATGGCGGACGACGGCAAGCGCTACCGCAACGGCGAAAAAATGGAGGATTTCCGCATCCTCGTCTATGATGAACCCGGCTCCACCGTGCGCACAAACGCCGCCAACAAGATCGTCGAGCAGCTGGCTGCCGTCGGCATTCCGGCGTATGTGGCGACATGGTCGCGCGACAACGTCATCGGCAAGCTTCAGGTCGCCGACTATTCCCTCGCCCTCTGCGCGTTCAACTTCGACATCGGCCCGGATCCGGGCTTTACCGTCGCCTCGACCGGCAGCTGCAACTATACGCGCTACCGCTCCGACGACATGAACGACCTGCTCGGACAGCTCCGTTCCAGCGTCGGCTCCGCCGATTACCAGAACGCCATGAGCCTGATTCAGGATCAGTTCGAACAGGATAAACCGTACATCTGTCTGTATTGGCGTTCCGGCGCGCTGCTCTCCCGTCAGGCGTTCACCGATGCACGCGATATCCGCGAGCTCGAGCTCCTGCGCGGCATCGAAAGCTACGGCGTCAAATGATCCCGGTTTCCAGAGAGCACAAAGCGGCCGCTCTTCCCGGCAAGGGAAAAGAGCGGCCGCTTTATTTCTATTTTTTGGCTTTTATTTATCCGATGCACGCAGCCACTTCCCGCCGCGCAGGCGAATCAGGAAGAGAATACCGCCGACGGTCAGATCCGAGAACATGGCAATCCACACGCCGACAAGGCCAAGCTTCGGCGCGAGCAGCGCCGCCATGGGCAGGCGGACGCCCCACATGCTCGCAAAATTGAAGATGCTCGGCATGAGCGTATCGCCCGCGCCGCGGAACACGCCGGCTGCGACGATCGACGCGGCGAACATCGGTTCGGCAAACGCCTCGATCCTGAGCACCCGCGCGCCTAGCTCGACGACCGCCGGATCCGGACTCATTATCCCGATCATCACCGGTGCAAAGGCATACATCAGCGCGCCGCTGACCGACATCACCGCGATGCCCAGACAGGTTGTCAGCACGCCCAGACGCCTGGCCAGATCTTTCCGTCCTGCGCCGATGCTCTGTCCAATGAGCGTCGCCGCAGCGGAAGCAATGCCGTAGCCCGGCATATAGCAAAGGCTCTCCGCCGTCACGCCGAAGGAATTTGCAGCAATGGCAATGGTGCCCAGCGGTGCGACGATGCGCGTAGCCATGACCTGCGCGCCGCTCATGATGATGCGCTCGACGCCGATCGGGAGACCGATCCGCAGGCTGCGCATCAGGAACCTGCGCTCATAACGCAGGCGTTCTCCCCTGCGTATGGACAGCATCGGCGAGCGCACAAGCAGGAAAAAGAGCATTACAAAGCCGATCACGACCTGAGAAAGCGCCGTGCCGAGCGCGGCGCCTGCAACGCCCAGACCGGCGCCCGGAATCGCAACGCCGAACAGCGTCGTTTCCGGGAAGATCAGCAGCATGTTGAACACGACGTCCAGTCCGCACATCACGACATGCAGAACGCTCGGCAGACGCATGTTGCCGCTCGCCTGAAGAAGACCGGTCGAGAGGTTATTGAGCTGAACAAACGGCAGGCTGAGCGCATAAATGAGGAAATAGCTTGTCGCTCCGGCCAGAATGCCCGCCTCGCCGCCGAGCCATCCGGGCAGCCAGCCGCTGACCGACGCGCCCGCAAGCGCGAGCACCAGCGCAAAACCGACCGCCACGAGGAAAGCCAGCTTCTGTACCGCCCTCGCCTCTCGCTGTTCCCCTGCGCCGATGCGCTGGGCAACCTGCACGGTAAAGCCGGTTACCGCTGCCTGACACATGCCGTTAAACAGCCACGTACTCGAGGCCATCAGTCCAATGGAAGCCGAAGCGGATGCGCCAAGCCTTCCGACCATCGAGGCGTCGATATACTGCATGACAATATGCGAAAGCTGGGCCATGATCGCAGGAAGGCTGAGCTGCGCGATCAGGCGCACCTGCTCCTGCCGGGAAAGCGGCGCGCCGCTGCGCAGCTGTACAAGCAAGTCCTTCTTCATCAGGATGTATCTCCATCATCATTTGATCTTAAATTACAACCATGCATCTATTCGCGGTTTCTCCTCCGTTTCCTGCCTGCGCGTTTCCCGTCCCGAAAGAAAAAAAGGCGATGCAGCCCGAAAGCTGCATCGCCTGTTCATTGGCAGTGCCGGAAAGTTCCGAAACGCTTACTTGCCAGTCGCAGCGGACTCGCCCGCGATACGGCCGAAGACGACGGTATCGGTCAGCGCGTTGCCGCCCAGACGGTTGGTGCCGTGGATGCCACCGGTAACCTCGCCCGCAGCGTACAGGTTCTCGATGATCTCGCCGTTCTCATTGTAAACGCGGCACAGGGTATCGATGCGCACGCCGCCCATGGTGTGATGGACAGTCGGGACGCGGGCGCCGGCATAGAACGGGCCGTTGTCGATCGGCTGGCCGAACAGGGTACGGCCGAACTGGTCAGCCTGGCCCTCGAGCTCGCCGCCGATGCAGTACTTGTTGTACTCGTCGATGGTGGCCACGAGGTTCGCAGCGTCAACGCCCATGAGCGCAGCCAGCTCCTCGAGGGTGTCGGCCTTGACAGCGCGGCCGGCCTCGACCAGCTGGTTCGCGGTCTCGCCAAAGTTGTTGAGCTCATCGCCGGTCGGATAGGTGTCGGAGTCCATGACGATCCACATGAGCGCGTCTTCCTGAGCGAACAGGTCGCGGGTCATGTCGTCACGGCGGCCGCCCTCATCGCCATAGCGCAGGCCGGACTTGTTGACGAAGATACGGGAATCAACGCCGTGCTCGATGTTGCCGGACAGGGAGCCGGTCTTCGGATCGCCCAGCGGGAGGAGCTGGATGTTGCCCATCTGCACAAAGTCAGCCTGCAGCGCCTGGAGCATCTTCACGCCGTCGCCGGTCGCGCCTTCGTGGTTGGTGGAGAGAACCTTCTCATCCAGCGTGCCCCAGATCGCGTCATACGCCATACGCAGGGAAACGTTCTTGGCGAAGCCGCCGGTCGCGACGACAACGCTCTTCGCATTGATGGTGATGGTGTTGCCGGTTTCGCCGGTGGCGATGATGCCGCAGGCGGCGCCGGTGTCATCGGTCAGGATCTTCTCGGCCTTGGTGTTGAGCATCAGGTCGATCTTGTCGGTCTTGTCGATGTACTTGGTGTAGGTGTCAAAGAAACCGGTACCAGCGACCATCGCCGGCTTCCAGGCGCGCGGCCACAGACCGCCGGAAACGGTGAAGACAGCCTCTTCGCCGAGCCATTCCATGCCCAGCTCCTTGGTCCACTGAATGGCGTCGTAGGCATTCTCAACCAGCGTCATGACCAGCTCCGGATCGCCCTGCCAGTCGCCGCCGTTGAGGGTCTGCCAGTAGTGCCAGTACACGGAGTCGTTCTGCTTGACGGCGAACTCGCTGCGGTCTTCCACAGCATTGACAGCGCCGCCCGCCAGGATGGTGTTGCCGCCAACCTTGGGCATCTTTTCCACGACGATAACGGACGCGCCATTCTGCTCCGCGGAGATCGCAGCAGCCAGGCCCGCGCCGCCCGCGCCGATGACCACGACGTCGGCTTCGAGGGTCTCGTCAGCAGCCTTCTCGACGACAACTTCCTTCTTCTCCATCAGCGCAGTGGTGTCCACGCCGCCATTTTCCAGCGCGTTCTTGACCGCGGCGAAGATCGCATCGGAGGTCAGGGTCGCACCGGCGACGGAATCCACATTGATGGAATTGAGTTCGACCATCTGCGCCGGGATCTTCTCGCACGGGAGTTCGCAGATGCCGGGAGTGTCCTTGCACTCGTCGACGGTAACGGCCTTGATGGAGCCGTCGTCCGCCAGGGTGACGGTCACGGTCACAGCACCGACACCGCCGATCTGGGAGTCAGCCGTTCCGGTATAGCTGGTATCAGCCATGGCCAGGACAGCGGTCATCATGAGCGCGAGCGCCAGGATGACAGAAAGAATCTTCTTCATTAGGTTCTTCCTCCTTCTCATATTTGATTGATAGTTAACTATCAATCATCTTTGTGTAGTATACCACCCAAAGGAACTTTGGAAGCAAGTGGAATTTTTGCAGGATTTCCATCATTTTCCGCTCATTTGAAGTACATATAGGTCTCGTAATAGTGCCTGCGCCGCCCATCCCGGCAATCCACGACGATCATTCTGCCCCACATGGTCCCGCGCTGCGTGAAGCGATGATCCCGCGCAAAAGCAAGCAGCGGCTTGAAAATCACATCCGGCGTTTCATACTGCTCCTCTCCGCAGGTCACGACGGCATGCAGCGCCATACCGCCCGGTATTCTGACAATCATCCTGTCATCCGCCTCAAGGCCCAATTCTCTGGCCCGCGCGGCGGAGACAACCAGCGCCGGCACGGCTCTGTCCATGGTCTCCTCGCGGCAAATCGCCACGCTGACCGCCGGCATGGCCTCCAGCCACTGCTGCATGACCTTCTGCTCGCTCTTGTTCAGCGGTATCCTGCTGCCTGAGCTGCTTTTCAGCATGATCATATCCTCTGCGCGGCGAATATCCACCATATTGGTGTGCTCAAGCCCGTCTTCAATGGTTTCAATCAGATCGTCAAGATCCCGCACCAGACCCTCATACTGCCTGATCGCCCGCAGCGCATCGTCTCTGCGTTCCCGCATGCGCGCGGCAACCTCTTCGCCGCTCATGCCGTCGTCGCTGAACTGCTTGGCAATATCGCGCACAGGGACGCCCATTGCGCGATACTTCCTGGTGCTGAAAAGACGGGTTACATCCGCCTCCTCGTAATAACGCCTTCCGCTTTCTTCCTTGGGCGTATTGATGATGCCCTCTTTTTCGTAAAAGTGCAGCGCGCTTGTGGTCATGCCCAGCACACGGGAAACATCGCCGATCGAATAGCGCAAAGGTGACACCTCCAAATCAAAAGCCGCTTTTGGTTTTTTCTTGAATATGCAGTATTCATGCGCAAAAGCTTCAAGCTCGTTACAAATTTCTCAACCAGCTTGATTGTACACATTCCCTGCAAAAAGATCAAGAATTGAAGGATAAATTGCACCGCAAATCCAAAGACAAAATCGTGCGGTTGTGCTATAATAGCGTTTGTTTATCGCTATCGCATGGAGGATCGTATGGATCGATTTGATATTGTCGTGGTCGGCGCGGGACATGCCGGCTGCGAAGCGGCGCTCGCCTGCGCGAGGATGGGCCTGCATACGCTGCTGCTCACGCTCAACCTCGACGCCATCGCCCTAATGCCCTGCAACCCAGCCATCGGCGGCACGGGCAAGGGACATCTTGTCCGCGAAATCGACGCGCTCGGCGGCGAGATGGGCCGTGCGATCGACGACACGTTCATCCAGTCCCGGATGCTGAACACCGGAAAGGGCCCGGCTGTCCATTCCCTGCGCGCGCAGGCGGACAAGCGCGCCTACCAGGAACGGATAAAAAAAGCGCTTTTCGCCGAGAAGAACCTCGAAGTCCGCCAGGGCGAATGCGGTGAATTCATCATGGAGGGCGATACGCTGACCGGCGTGCGCACGACGACCGGCGGCGAAATCGCATGCCGGGCAGCGGTCATCTGCTCCGGCGTGTATATGGACAGCCGGATCATCATCGGCGAAAGCAGCTGGCAGGGCGGCCCGCAGGGCCTGCTCGCCTCCGCGCATCTCGCCTCTGCCCTGCGGGCTCTTGGCATCGAGCTTCGCCGCTTCAAGACCGGCACGCCGCCGCGTATCGACGAAGCATCCATCGACTTTGACGAGATGGAGCCGCAGCCCGGCGACGACGAGATCACGCCGTTCTCCTTCATGACGGACGGCGCGATGGAAAACCGCGCCAGATGTTACCTGACCTACACCAACGAAGATACGCACCGCATTATCCGCGAAAACATTCATCGCGCGCCGATGTATCAGGGAACGATCAAGGGAACAGGCGCACGCTACTGCCCCTCCATCGAAGACAAGATTATGCGCTTTGCCGACAAGGACAGGCATCAGCTCTTCCTTGAGCCGGAGGGACTGGGTACCAACGAATGGTATGTTCAGGGGCTTTCGACCTCGCTGCCCGAGGACGTGCAGATCACCATGCTGCATACCATTCCAGGCCTGCGCCGCGCGCGCGTGCTCCGGCTCGCCTATGCGATCGAGTACGAATGTATCGATCCCCTCCAGCTTCGCGCCGATCTTTCCCTTCGTGCCCTGAACGGGCTGTATTTTGCTGGCCAGATCAACGGAACAAGCGGCTATGAAGAAGCCGGCGCGCAGGGCATTCTTGCAGGCATCAACGCCGCGCGCTATGTTCAGGGCAAGGAAAGCGTCATCCTCGGCCGCGATCAGGGCTATACCGGCGTGCTCGTCGACGACCTGACCACCAAGGGCACCAACGAACCCTACCGGATGATGACCAGCCGCTGCGAATACAGGCTGCTCCTGCGGCAGGATAACGCCGATCTTCGCCTGACGGAGATCGGTCATGCGGTCGGCCTCGCCTCGCGCGAGCGGCTTGAGCGCATGATGAAAAAGCGCAGCGATACCGAAGAAGCGATCGCACGCCTTAAAAAGACCTGGATCGGCAAAAGCGGCCAGCGCGACGCATGGCTGCTGGCCCATGGTCAGAGCGAAGCGGCCGGAAGCGTATGCGCCGCAGATCTGATCCGCCGACCGGGCATCTGCTATGCCGATCTCAGGGATATCGATCCCACCTGGACGCCGCTCGCGCGCGAAGTTGAACAGCAGGTGAATACCTTCCTGCGCTACGAAGGTTATCTCGAAAAGGAACGCAAACAGGTTGAAGCCTTCCGGAAGGCCGAAGACACGCTCCTGCCTCAGGGCTTTGATTATATGACCCTTGACGGCCTTCGCATCGAAGCGCGCCAGAAGCTGACCGCGCAGCAGCCGCGCTCACTGGGCGAGGCAGGACGCATCTCCGGCGTTTCTCCCGGCGACATCACGGTGCTGATGGTCTGGCTCGAAAAACTCAGCAGAGAAAAGAATATTCCTTCATCTTGAGCATGCAAAAAGGATCCGCTTCATTAATCGCGGATCCTTTTCATATACCTGTCCTTTACTTTTCTTACTTATTTATTCTTGTGCGGAACCAGATAGATACTCACCAGCAGACTGACAAGCAGCAGATACGGATAGAAGAGATTGGGCATGATGTCAAACGCCGTCAGCGCAACACCCATCTCTGCCGCCGTAGAAATGGCGACCAGCATCTGCGCGCCATAGGGAATCAGCCCCTGGAACACACAGGAGAAGCTGTCCAGAAGGCAGGCCGCCTTCTTCGGGGAAATGCCGTAATCTCTGGCCATCTCTCTGGCAATCGGATTGGCCATGACGATGGCGACCGTGTTGTTCGCCGTCGCAATATCCATCGCGCCGACAAGCACGCCCATGCCCAGCTGGCCGCCCTTATTGCCCTTGAACAGGCGGCTGATAAAGGCAAGCAGCGCATCAAAGCCGCCATAAACGCGAATCAGCGCACACATCGCCGCAACAAGAATGGCGACCATGCTCGTTTCGAACATGCCGCTCGCACCGGAGCCCATGCTCGAGAGCAGATTAACCGGCGCAGTCTGGCCCGTCGCCAGCATGATGAGCGCGCCGGAAGCGATGCCGCCCAGCAAGACGAGGAACACGTTCACGCCGGCAATGCCGCCAATCAGAACCAGCACATACGGAATGATCTGAACAAGATTATACTCCCCACCCAGCTCTGCCGGCTCGGACTGCATGGAAAGAAGCAGCAGCGCGATAACCGTGACCGCCGCAGCCGGAAGCGCAATCAGGAAATTACCCTTGAATTTATCCTGCATGGCGCAGCCCTGACCATTGCAGGCAGCGATGGTCGTATCAGAAATGAAAGAAAGATTGTCGCCGAACATCGCGCCGCCCATCACGGCGCCCACGCACAGCGGAACGGCAAAGCCGGCAGCCTGTGCGACCTCGACAGCGATCGGCGTGATCAGCGTGATCGTGCCGACAGAGGTGCCCATTGCCGTCGAAATAAAACAGGCAATCACAAAGAGCATAGCGACAGCAAACTGCGCAGGAATGATGGAGAGCATAAAATACGCCACGCTCTGCGCGCTGGAACGGCCAACCACGCCGACAAACGCACCCGCAACCAGGAAGATCAGCAGCATGGTGATGATGTTCTTATCGCCCACGCCCTGACCCATGATCTCCAGCTTCTCATCGAAGGAGAGGCTGCGATTCTGGAAGCAGGCTACCATGATCGCCACAAGGAAGGCAATGACGATCGGAACGTTGTAAAAGCCCATGTGGATCTTCATGACGTACTCAAAGATCAGACCAAGTCCCAGATACATCGCAAGAAAAACGCCGATGGGCAAAAGCGCGATGGGATTACCTTTTTTCATTTGTTTTCCTCCATACGGACGGCTTCAAAAGCATGATTTCTATAACGTGCCAAACGTTCTTCAATGTACCACAGCGTCCATGAGAAGTCAAGGCAGAACCGGCATTCATGTCAGAATATTCATCCTGTTTTATGCATAATCCGCTTGCAATATACCCCCATGGGGTATATAATGTTGTCATGAACAGAGGAGTGATGCATATGGAGAATAACACATGCTGCTGCCCCAAGACCAAGCACAGATCCGAAAAAGAGCTGAAGGACCTGCTCAACCGGCTCAGCCGAATCGAAGGACAAATCCGCGGTATACGCGGAATGGTCGAACGGGACGCATACTGCACGGACATTCTTACTCAGGTTGCCGCGGCCAATGCCGCGCTCGACAGCTTTTCCCGCGTCCTACTCAATAACCACATCCGTACCTGCGTCGCGCAGGATATCCGCGAAGGCAAGGACGAAACCGTAGACGAGCTGATCGCCACGCTGCAAAGGCTGATGAAATGACGTTTTCTTTATTTTATATTCTTGAAGATCCATCTGAAAGGAGTTTGCTATGGTCCAATACAACGTAACGGGCATGAGCTGCGCAGCATGCAGCGCCCGCGTCGAAAAGGCCGTTTCCGCCGTGGAAGGCGTGACGAGCTGTTCGGTCAGTCTGCTGACCCATTCCATGGGCGTCGAAGGCACCGCCCCAAGCGCCGCCATTATCGCCGCCGTCGAAGCGGCTGGATACGGCGCCGCGCTCAGGGGAGAAAACGCAGCGTCCACCCCGGCATCCATGGACGAGGATGCGCTGCGGGACAGAGACACCCCCGTTCTGAAGCGCAGGCTCTTTGCCTCCCTCGGATTCCTGATCGTGCTCATGTATTTCTCCATGGGCCACATGATGTTTGGATGGCCGGTTCCGGCATTCTTTGACGGTAACCCCGTCGCGCTGGGTATCCTGCAGCTTCTGCTTTCCGCGATCGTGATGATCATCAACCAGAAGTTCTTCATCAACGGCTTCAAAGGACTTCTCCATCGCGCGCCGAATATGGATACGCTGGTCGCGCTCGGCTCCGGCGCTTCCTTTGTCTACAGCACCTATGCCCTCTTCGCCATGACCGGCGCGCAGGCGCGCGGCGATGCAGCGGGTGCAATGAGCTACATGCACGAATTCTACTTTGAATCCGCCGCAATGATCCTGGCGCTCATCACCGTGGGCAAGATGCTCGAGGCGCGCTCCAAGGGCAAGACAACCGACGCGCTCAAGAGCCTCATGAAGCTCGCGCCGAAGACTGCGGTTCTCCTGCGTCAGGGTCAGGAGATTACCGTCTCCATCGATCAGGTTCGCAAAGGCGACGTATTTGTCGTTCGCCCCGGCGAAAATATCCCTGTCGACGGCGTCGTGCTCGAAGGCGAAAGCGCCGTGAACGAATCCGCCCTGACCGGTGAAAGCATCCCCGTGGATAAGACTGCAGGCGACTGTGTCTCTGCCGCGACGGTCAATCAGTCCGGTTTCCTGCGCTGCGAGGCCACGCGTGTCGGCGAGGATACGACGCTTTCCCAGATTGTCAAAATGGTATCCGACGCAGCAGCGACCAAAGCGCCGATCGCCAAGATTGCCGACCGTGTTTCCGGCGTATTCGTCCCTGCGGTCATCTCGATTGCAGTCATCACGACTGCCATCTGGCTTCTTGCCGGCCAAAGCATGGGCTTCGCCCTCGCCCGCGGCATCTCCGTGCTGGTCATCAGCTGCCCCTGCGCGCTGGGTCTGGCAACGCCGGTTGCGATCATGGTCGGCAATGGCCTGGGCGCCAAGAACGGCATTCTCTTCAAAACCGCCGTCTCGCTCGAGGAAACCGGCAGAACCGAGATCGTCGCGCTGGACAAAACCGGCACGATCACCCGCGGCGAACCCCGCGTGACCGACATTCTGCCGATCGGCACAGTCCGCGAGGACGAACTGCTGGCCTTTGCCGCCGCCCTTGAACAAAAAAGCGAGCATCCTCTCGCCCGCGCCGTGATGGCCTGCGCAAAGGAACGCGGCATACACGCCCGCGAGGTTTCCGAATTTAAAGCGCTGCCCGGAAACGGCCTGAGCGCAGCGCTGGACGGCGAAACGCTGACCGGCGGCAGCCTGCGGTTTATCTCATCGCTTTCCGACGTCTCCCCCGACGTTATCGCCAAGGCGGAGCAGCTCTCCGAAGAAGGCAAAACGCCTCTGCTTTTCGCCGCAGGCAAGCGCCTGATGGGCATCATCGCCGTCGCAGACGTCATCAAGGAGGACAGCCCCGCCGCCATCCGCGCCCTGCAGAATATGGGAATCCGCGTCGTCATGCTCACCGGCGACAACGAGCGTACAGCCAGGGCCATCGGCAGGCAGGCGGGCGTGGATGAAGTCATCGCAGGCGTCCTGCCCGACGGCAAGGAAGCCGTTATCCGCAGGCTGAAGCTCAAGGGAAAGGTCGCCATGGTCGGCGACGGCATCAACGACGCGCCCGCGCTCACCCGCGCGGATATCGGCATCGCCATCGGCGCCGGCACGGACATTGCCATCGACGCAGCCGACGTCGTGCTGATGCACAGCAGACTGTCGGACGTTCCTGCCGCCATCCGCCTCAGCCGCGCGACGCTGAAAAACATTCACGAAAACCTCTTCTGGGCATTCTTCTATAACGTCATCGGTATTCCGCTGGCCGCAGGACTCTGGTATCCGCTCTTCGGCCTGAAGCTCAGCCCGATGTTCGGTGCGGCGGCGATGAGCCTATCGAGCTTCTGCGTGGTCACCAACGCCCTGAGACTGAATCTTTTTAAGCTGCACGATGCGGCAAAAGATAAAAAAATGAAAGCCAGAAAACGCAAGGAGGCAAAACCCATGGAAAAGACGATGAAAATCGAAGGCATGATGTGCAAGCACTGCGAAGCCCGCGTGAAGAAGACGCTTGAGAAGATCGAAGGCGTCGCCGAGGCTGTCGTCAGCCATACCGAAGGCACCGCTGTCCTCACCCTGTCTGCACCGGTTGAAAACGACGTGCTGCGCAAGGCGATCGAGGATCAGGATTATACGGTGCTCGGCATCGAATGATCTTCTTTCATTGACATTCTGCACAAACTCATTTAAACTGGTGAAGGGTTATTTTACCCTTCGCCTTTTTGCTGCTTTCAGCACAACTTCCGCATCAAAATCCGTATTGGAGTGAGCCCTATGAATTACGACGTCATCATCATCGGCGCCGGTCCCGGCGGCATCTTCTCCGCGTATGAGCTTTCTCAGCTGCGCCCCGATCTCAAAATCGCCGTCTTTGAGGCAGGTCATGCGCTTGCGAGGCGCCACTGCCCTATCGACGGCGAGAAGATCAAATCCTGCATCGGCTGCAAAAGCTGCTCGATCATGAGCGGCTTCGGCGGAGCGGGCGCTTTTTCCGATGGCAAATACAACATCACCAACGACTTCGGCGGCACGCTTTATGAGTATATCGGCAAGAAGCAGGCGCTGGATCTGATGCACTATGTCGACGAGATCAACATGCGCTATGGCGGAGAGGGCACCAAGCTCTATTCCACCGCGGGCACGCGATTCAAGAAGCTCTGCATCCAGCATAACCTGCACCTGCTCAACGCCTCCGTCCGTCATCTGGGCACGGATATCAACTACATCGTGCTGGAAAATCTCTATGCCGATCTCAAGAACAAGGTATCCTTCTTCTTTAATACGCCGGTCGACGCCGTTTCTGCCATCGAAAGCGGCTATGAAATCCGCTGTGGAGAGGCGACGTACAGCTGCAAAACCTGCATCGTCTCTGTCGGCCGCAGCGGCAGCAAGTGGATGGAGCGCGTATGCAAGGAGCTGAAGATTGCGACCAAGTCCAACCGTGTGGATATCGGCGTACGCGTCGAGCTCCCTGCTGAGGTCTTCTCGCATCTGACGGACGAGCTCTATGAGAGCAAGATCGTCTATCGCACAGAAAAATACGGCGATCTGGTCCGCACCTTCTGCATGAACCCGAAGGGCGCAGTCGTCACCGAAAACACGAACGGCATCGTCACTGTCAACGGACACAGCTACGAGGATCCCTCCAGGCAGACGGAAAACACCAACTTCGCGCTGCTGGTCGCCAAGCATTTCTCCGAACCGTTCAAGGATTCCAACGGATACGGCGAGAGCATCGCACGGCTGAGCAACATGCTCGGCGGCGGCGTCATGGTTCAGCGGTTCGGCGATCTGATCCGCGGCCGCCGCAGCAACCCCGACCGCATGCGCGACTCCTTCCTGACGCCTACGCTCAGCGCGACGCCGGGCGATCTGAGTCTGGTGCTGCCCAAGCGCATCCTCGACGGCATCATCGAGATGATCTACGCGCTGGACAAGGTCGCCCCCGGCACAGCCAACGACGACACGCTGCTTTACGGCGTCGAGGTCAAGTTCTATAACATGGAAGTGGCCGTAAGCGACAAGCTCGAGACCGATCATGAGGGACTCTACGTCATCGGCGACGGCAGCGGCATCACCCATTCCCTGTCCCATGCCTCCGCCAGCGGCATCCACGTCGCGCGCGATATCGCCTCCAAATCATAAGCCTGCGCAGAATACACAAGCGGCTGCCTCCATTGCGGAAGCAGCCGCTTTTCTTATGCGCTTTTATAGCGTATCACAACCCCAACCGCTCTTCTGTCGGCTGCTCTTCGTTCATGCTGTACGTTCTTCCGTCCCTGCTGCGCAGGAGGAACCCATAATCACACAGTTCCCTGCGCAGCGTCGCGGGATCATCAAACAAGTGCCACTCGCGCAGCAGCTCCCCAATCTCCCGCTCTGTATAAGCTCTTCGCGAATCGATTTTCCCGCTCAGATACAGAAGCGCATAGAGCTTCATCTTTCGCTTTGCCGGAAAGCTTTTCAGCCGTCCCGATTCATCCAGAAAATTCTTGAGTTTTTCCTTCGGCATAACGATCTCCCTTTCTGTAACGCGCCTTTCTTTGTTTACGGCTTCACAGCTGATCGGAGATAAAATGCACGATTCCGTTCATCCCGGACATGATGTGCGCTTTCAGCTCCTCAGGATAAACCGTAATCTTTTCCAATTCCTCCAGCGGCACCCAGCAATACGTCATGTTGATTCTCTGGCGATCCAGATCGTCATATCCACAAAAAACACCTGAATCAGGAATATCATTCCGGTTTTTCAGATGCACCCGGTAATACAATGCGATCTGATGGCACGGCCTTTTGCCCCAAGGAAAGAAGATTTCTCCCACAGCAATCAGTTCGTCTGCTTCTATCGCAGCATGGATTTCTTCATCAAATTCCCGGATCAGCGTCTTTTCCGTCGTCTCCAGCCTGGAAACATGACCGCCGATGATTGAATACTCTTCGCCGTCCGGTTTCTGCAGAAGGATTCTTCCATCCTGAATCAAAACGCCTCCCACGCGATAGGAGAACACAAAATCCTGTTCCTTATAGAGAATATCTCTGTTCATGCTTTCCCGTCCCTCCCTGCTCTCCTGTTGAAACAGATTTGTCCTCTGCTGTCCATTCATTTTGAAGCAGTTCCAGTCGCTGGTTTCAGTATACGCATCAGCTTGTGGAAAGTCAATTCCGAAGAAAAGAAGTCCCTTGACAGACCCATTATCCCTGCGTATCATAAAATCATCCGAACCCCATTTATGACAATCTGAGGTGAATCATATGGCATTTCTGCAGGTTCAGTTTTATTCCAAGGCACTCGATGTCTGCTCCACCGTCAATGTCATCCTGCCCGAGGCCGATCAGGGAATCGGCGTGGACGCCAGCAAGGTCGGAACGCTGCCCAAGGTGCTGTATCTGCTCCATGGATACAGCGACGATCATTCGATCTGGATGCGCCGCACCTCGGTTGAGCGCTATGCCGCCCGGCATAATCTCGCTGTGATCATGCCTGCCGTCAATCACAGCTTCTATACCAACGAATTCCACGGCGAGCGCTACTGGGACTATGTATCCGAAGAGCTGCCCAAGGCCATGCATACCTTCTTCCGCCTGTCCGATAAGCCGGAGGACACCTTTGTGGCGGGCCTGTCGATGGGCGGATACGGCGCCATGAAGCTGGCGCTGACGTACCCCGAGCGTTTCGGGGCCGCAGCAAGCTTTTCCGGCGCGGTCGATATCGCGGACATGTCCCATCGCGATCCAGATAGCCTCTTGCAGATGGACCGCATCTTCGGCAGCCACGACAAGGTCGCCGGTACGGAAAACGATCTTTTCTATCTGCTTGAAAAGAACGCCGACGCCAGGCGCAAGCCCCGTCTTTATGTATCCTGCGGCGACAAGGACTTCCTCTATCATCATCATACCAAGTTCGTCCCGGCGCTTAAAAAGCACGGCTGGGACGTCACCCGGTTTGACAAGCCGGATACCGTCCATTCCTGGGCGTTCTGGGATGAGGAGATCGCCAAGTTCATTCCGTGGATGCTCGAAAAATAACCTGCATCAAAAAGCACCTGTTCATTGCCGGGCAGGCGCTTTTTTGATTGCAGAATCTTACAGAATAAAATAAACGCTGACTTGGAATCCAAATCAGCGTTTGATGGCTAATCCGGTTTATTTTGATACAAGGGACGGTTGCACCTGGTTGGGTGCAGGAATGGGTGCAATGCACCTGTTTTTTACTGATCAAACAGATCCTTCAGATACCCGTATCCCTCCGCCTCCATGTGTGCATAGGGGATAAATCTCAGCGACGCGCTGTTGATGCAGTAGCGCACACCGTTGGGAGATTCCGGGTCA
>JAFSCW010000087.1 GCA_017436605.1 Clostridia bacterium
GATACCGGCGCGCGCGCCGCCGATGCCCGCAGCATAGGCCAGCGCATAGTCCTGCGCCTTGCCGGAGGCGTCCTGGTACACCGCGATCAGATCCGGCACGCCCTTGCCCTCCAGATACTGGCTGCGGACGGTGTGGCCCGGGCCCTTCGGCGCGATCATCACGACGTCGACGTCGGCGGGCACCTTGATGCAGCCGAAGTGGATATTGAAGCCATGCGCGAAGGCGAGGATCATGCCCGGGCGCAGGTAGGGCTTGATGTCCTTCTCGTACATCGCAGCCTGCTTCTCGTCGTTGATGAGGATCATGATCATGTCCGCAACCTTGGCGGCCTCGGCGGTGGTCATGACGGTCAGGCCCGCAGCCTCCGCCTTCGCCCAGCTCTTGGAGCCTTCATACAGCGCCACGATGACGTCGCAGCCGGAGTCCTTCAGGTTCAGCGCATGCGCATGGCCCTGGGAGCCGTAGCCGACGATCGCGATCTTCTTGCCATTGAGCATTTCGAGATTGCAGTCCTGCGCATAAAACATCTGTGCCATTTTTGTTTCCTCCTGCTATTGCGTGCTTTCGCACATCGTTTTCAAAATATATACCCCTTCAATCCGCGCGAAGCGAAGAAGGGTCAAGGGATGAAATCCCTTGCAGGGGTTTGGGGGACAGTGTCCCCAAACGTCCTCTCAGTCAAAGATGTCGCTGGTCATCACGTCGTCGCCGCGCTCAAGCGCGACCACGCCCGTGCGCACCAGCTCGAGGATGCCATAATCCCCCAGCAGATGCATGAGCGACTCGATCTTGTCGTTTTCGCCCGTGATCTGGAGCACCATCGAATTCTTGGTCACGTCCAGCACCTTTGCCTTGAAGATATCCACCAGGCGCATCAGGCCCTCGCGCTCGGCGACGCCGGCCTTGACCTTCACCAGCAGCAGCTGGCGCTCGACGGAATTGCGCGGCTTCATGACCTGCACCTTCTGCACGCAGATCAGCTTATAGAGCTGCTGCACCAGCTGCTCGATCTTCTGCTCGTCGCCCCGGACCACAATCGTGATGCGGGAAACCTCGGGATCCTGCGTCGTGCCGACGGCGAGGGAATCAATGTTGAAGCCCCTGCGGAAGAAGAGGCCGGAAACGCGGGACAGAACGCCCGGCTCGTTGTCTACCAGAACGCCGACGGTATAGCGCTGCTGATCGTCCTTATTGATATACATCTCGCACCTCCGTCAGTTCAGGCAGAACGAGTCGATCGGGGAACCCGGCGCAACCATCGGCGCAACCATCTCGTCGATATCGAGCATACATTCGATCAGGCAGGGCTCGCCCTTGGCGTATGCCGCCTCGAATGCCGCCTCGAATTCGTCGATCCTGTTCACGCGCGTGCCCTTGAGGCCGTAGGCATCGGCAAGCTTCATGAAGTCCGGCCCGCGGTCGAGCGTCGTCTGGCTGTAGCGATGGCCGAAGAACAGCGTCTGCCACTGGCGGACCATGCCCAGCGTGCCGTTGTTGAAGATCACGACGATCACCGGAATGCCGTAATGCGCGATCGTCGAAAGCTCGGTCAGGTTCATGCGGAAGGAGCCGTCGCCCGTCACCAGCGCAACCGGACGTCCCTCCTCGTCGCTCTTGGCCGCGCCCATCGCAGCGCCAAGACCGAAGCCCATCGTGCCCAGACCGCCGCTGGAAATCAGCTGGCGCATGCGGACAAACGGGAAATGCTGCGCGGTCCACATCTGGTGCTGGCCGACGTCGGTCGCCACCGTCATCTCCGGCGCGATTCTGGCCATCGCGCCCAGAATCTTGCGCGGCTCAAAGTGATCGTCGCTCAGGTAATCCTCCGTCATGGAGCGCGCCTGCTGCATCCACTGCGCGTGGTTCTTCTGGGAAACGCGGCTGAGCAGGAGCTCGAGCACCGTCCTCGCATCGCCGGTGATGTGCAGGGTCGTGGATACGTTCTTGTTGATTTCCGCGCGGTCGATGTCGATATGGATCACCTTCGCGTTGGGCGCAAAGGCGGAAGCATCGCCCAGCGCGCGGTCGGAAAAGCGCACGCCCACGGCAATCAGCAGATCGCAGCGCTGCATGGCGATGTTCGCCGCATGCGTGCCGTGCATGCCGATCATGCCGAGCATCCTGTCGTTGGCCGCCGACGCCGTGCCCAGGCCCATCAGCGTGGAGACGATCGGCGCATCCAGACGATCCGCCAGCTTCACCAGCTCCTGCTGCGCGCCGGAAATCGTCACGCCGCCTCCGCAGTAGATCAGCGGCCTGTGCGCCTCGGCCATGAGCTGCGCGGCCTTTTCCAGCCTCGGCTCCGCCTTGGTCTTATACAGCTCCAGCGCTTCGCCCTCGGGGCGCAGCTGCGCGAGCGGCTTCTTCTTGGAAAGGCGCGGAACCAGCTCGTCGCCGCTGAGCGGAATGTATTCCGTCTCGGCCAGCTGGACGTCCTTGGGGATATCCACCAGCACCGGGCCGGGACGGCCGGACCTGGCGATGTAGAACGCTTCGCGGATCGTATCGGCAAGCTTATCGACGCTGGTAACGAGGTAATTGTGCTTGGTAATGGGCATCGTCATGCCGGAGATGTCCGCCTCCTGGAAGGAATCGGTGCCCATCAGGCTCTGAGGAACGTTGCCGGTGACGAATACCACCGGGCTGGAATCCATGTAAGCCGTGGCAATCGCCGTCACCAGGTTCGTAGCGCCGGGACCGCTGGTGGCGATGCATACGCCGGTCTTTCCGCTGGCGCGGGCATAGCCGTCCGCCGCATGGCCGGCATGCTGCTCGTGCGCGGTCAGGACGTGGTTAATCCTGTCCATGCGCTTATACAGCTCGTCGTAAATCGGCAGGACGGCGCCGCCCGGAAAACCGAACACCGTGCCGACCTTCTGCTCGATCAGACATTCGATCAGGATTGCCGCTCCATTGAGTTTCATTGGTTTATTCCACTCCTTCAGGGGTCAAAAAACGGCCTTCCTCCCTCGACAGGGCGAAAGGCCGCTTCATTTGACATCGCATTGTCGAATATGTCAACCATATTAACACGCGCTTATTTTGCTGTCAAGAAGTTTTACAGCAAAAAGTGAACAAATTTTATTGTCGCATTGAAATATATTCATGTTGTAAATTTCATTTGTCGACCGTATTCACTTCATCGCCGCCCGCCGCGGGGATGAAGCCCGTCTGCTCAAAACCGCGCCGGCAGCCAGCAAAAGCGCCGTCAGCAGCGAGACCGCGTCCGCTGCGCGCCAAAGCGCCCTGCCCTCAAACCAGACGCACAGCCGGGCGTTCGTTCCCGCGGGGATATCCACCGTCAGGCGGTTGTTCTCCCCCGCGCGGAAGGCAATCTCCCGCCCGTCAAGCTCCGCGCGATAGCCGTCGAAGGCGAACATCGGCAGCGCAAGGCTTCCGCCCTGGGCGGCGCGCGCCTGCAGCTCTGCGCGGGTTCCGCGCTTTTCGTAGTCCGTGAACCACGCGTCGCCGTCCGTGAGCACTTCATGCTCGCCGACCGTCCGCGAAAGATCGCTGCCCGGAATCGTGTATTCGGCATAGGCCGTGATCATCTGAGAATTGGACAGCCAGTAGCGGTAGGGCGCGTTGTCCGCGGTCGTATACCGCGCGATCTGCGGCATGGCCGAAAGCACAGAAACCGCCAGCACGGCGATCACCGCCGCGTCCTTCGCGCGATCCCCTTCCGCCAGAAGGCGCACGCCATAGCCCGCCGCCAGCGCCAGCGCCAGATCCACAAACATCATCAGCCGCCAGGGGAACTGCAGGAAATTGACCGCCGCGCCAAGGCGGCTTTCCAGCTGCGCCCAGGGAAAGAGGTTCGTCGTCATCAGCGAAAGCGCGGCGCCCGCAAGGAGCAGCGCCTTCGCCGTCCGCGCCCGCTCGTCCTTCCTGCCCATGAGCGCATACGCCGCCATGGCCGCGCCAAGGAGCAGCGCCGGTCCGATATCCCGCGGGAATTCGCTGTCCGCGGCAAACAGATACATCGGCTCCATCGCGCCCGCAGCGACGCTCGAATTGAGCGCGCCCATGCTCACGCCGCCAAGCATATAATGAAGAAGCGGCACAAGATAATACGCGTTGAGCAGTACCGTCACGCCGATGGCCAGCGCGATGGGCGCAAGCCGCTTTTCCCGCAGAAGCCTCGGCAGGCAGCAGGCGCATACGACAGCCGCCGCAGCCGCGCACAGCACGGTCGAGATCATGTGCGTCATGAACACCGCCGTCGCGCCGACAGCCAGCAGCGGCCAGCGCTTCTTCTCGCCGAAGACGACCTCCCAGAGCCCCAGCGCAAACAGCGGGATCACCGCCATCGCCGCAGCCTCGCCCGCCGCCATGCGGGTATAGATGTCCGTCAGCCTGTAGCTCGCCAGCAGATACAAAACCGCCGCGCCCGTTCCGGCTGTCCGGCTGTCAAACATCCGCCTGCCCAGCGCATAGGTACACGCCGCTGTGACGATATTGGTCGCAGCGATGAACACGCTCATCGCAAACTGGATCGTCGCCCCGCCGAGCATCAAAAGCGCCGGCAGATAGAAGCACATGTCGGGATAGAAAATCGACGCCGCGCTGCCGTAACCGTTGTACATCGACCCGCCCACGCGCACCGGGAATTGTCCCTCCGCCAGCGCGCTCGCCGTGTTGCGCAGGCGCATCCGGTGGAATTCCGAATCATGCCCTGCGTTCAGGTTCTCGCGCATCGCAGGCACGGATGCGATCAGCACCGCAAGGCCGATCACCAGCAGCGTCCGCTTGCGCTGCACCGTCAGCCAGCCCGCGCGCTCCAACGCATAAAGCACGGCAAGCGCCAGCGCAGCAAAGGAAAACAGCCACAGTCCGTCGGTACAGGACGTGCTCATCGTGATGTCGTGAAGCTTTAAGTATGTGCCATTTTCAAAGCCGATGCGGATCTGCAGATTTTCCGCATCGTCGATCAGCGTAAAGCGCTGCTTTGCCGTCCATGTGTCTGCGGGGATGATGATCTCCGCCGGCTCCACCCGCGCGCCGTTGCTGGTCTCAATCCGGATGACGTTGTCCGCGTCCGTCTCGATCGCAAATTCCAGCGTATAATCGCCCGCCGGGAGAGAGAAATACGGACCTCTGTTGATCGCGCCGTAGGCGTCGCCCTTGTCCAGGCTGTAGGTCTTGTTCCCCTCGCGGAATCCGCTCAGGCCGCTTTCCATCAGATCGTCCCATCTGAATTCTCCCCGCCCCGCGCCGCTCAGCCATACGGCGGCGATCACCGGAATCACAAGCAGAACCGGAAGCCACCAGGGCGTCTTTCTGTTTTTCATCGCTTGTCCGCCCCGCTTTCCTTTCTCTTTCGGAGGAGCGCCATCGCCGCAAGGCCTGCCGCCGTCAGCAGCGATACCCCTTCCGCCGCGCGCCAGAGCGCCTTTCCGGCGAAATACACGCGCAGCTCGCCGTCCGCGCCGGCCGGCAGCTTCACGGTCAGGCGGTTATCCTCTCCCGCCGTCCATGCAAGCGCCTGACCGTCCAGCTCCGCGCGATAACCGTCGTAGCCGAAAAGCGGCAGCGCAATCTCCCCGCCGTCTGCCGCGCGCACCTGCGCGCGGAAAGCCAGGCCGTCGCGCTCGACCTGCGCCAGCTCCACGCCTTCATCGGCGCGGACGCCCGGGTCAAGCGTCGCCGCGGTCTTCGTCCCCGGCAGCGTGTATTCGGTATACTGCCAGTTGGGGCTGACCGTTTCGCCGAATGCGATAAAGTGGTTGTTCCTCGCCTCGTCCGTCAGCGTCGGCAGCGCGCAGAGCGCCGCCACGGCCAGCACGGCCGCCGCCATCTGCTCGCCGTGTCCGCGCGCATAAACCGCAAGCCCATAGCCGCCCGCCAGCGCGAAGAGCGCCGCCGTCATCATCAAAAAGCGCCACGGGAACTGCAGGTAATCCGACAGCCCGCGCGTCAGCACGCGCACATGGCTCCACGGGAAAAGCGTCGTCGCCATCACGGCAAAGAGCACGCCGGCGCATACCAGCAGCACGGCAAAGCCGTCCTTCTTTTTTGTCTGCGTGTCCGCCGCTTCCCGCGCCGCTGCGGCATAGAGCGCGATTCCCGCGCCCATGATCAGCGGAAGACCGATTTCCAGCGCGAAGGTCGAAAGCCGCCAGTCCGCCGGATCCCCGCTCAATTCGCCCGCGCCGAGCAGGAACAGCTGCGCCGGATGCAGCGCATAAAACGCCGGATCCTTGGCCAGCTCCTGTGCGCCGATGCCCTCAAGGCTGTAGGTGATGAACGGGACGAGCTGGAACGCACACAGAAGCCCCGCTGCAGCGCAGGCCTTGGCGATCGGCAGAATCCGTCCCTCGCGGACGATCCTCACGATAAACAGCGCACACACGCCCACGGCCGTCAGCGCGCAGATCACCGTCGAGAGCATATGGCTGAGGAAGATGCACGCCGCGCTCGCGCCAAGCAGCGGCCAGCTGCGCTTCTCGCCCCATACGACCTCATACAGACCCAGCAGGAACAGCGGCAGGAAGACCATCGCTGTCATCTCGCCGAAGGCATAGCGCGTGAAGACGTCGGAAATCCTGTAAATCGACAGCGTATAGAGAATCGACGCGCAGACCGCCGCCCATTCCTCCCGGAAAATCCGCTTTGCCGATACGTACATCGCCGCCGCGCTCAGCGCATTCACCGCGACGAAGAACGCATTGACGGCAAACGGAAGCGACGCGCCGAGGTTCATCATCATCGCGGGGATATACAGGAAGACGTCCGGATAGAACACCGAGGTGATCGCGCCGTAGCCGTTGAACGCATATCCCCCCGCGCGCACGGGGAACTGCCCATGCGCAAGGCCGTCGGCGAGGTTGCACAGCCTGACCAGATGGAAGGTCGTGTCGTGTCCGATGCCGATCGTGTTTTTCAGCGCCGGGCCGGACGCGATCAAAACCGCCATGCCCACAAGAATCAGCCTGCCGCGCGCTTTCGGGCCGAGACGGCCATAAAGATGCAGCACATACAGCGCATACGCACCCGCCGCCAACAGCGCAAAGGCAAACGCCCCGTCGCGGTACATCGGGCTGTACAGGCGCATATCCCTGACGTCGATGCGCGTTCCCGAAGCAAAGTCCACGCAGATCTGTACATTCTCCGCCGCCCGATCCAGCGTAAACAGGCAGCTTCCTTCGCCGCTTCCCGCCGTCACGGGAATTTCAGCGGGATTCGCCGCCGCGCCGTTTCCGCTCGTGATGCGGATGACGTTGTCCCCGTCCCCGTCGATCGCCCATTTCAGGCGGTATTCGCCCGCCGGCAGCGTCAGACCCGGGCCCCTGTTCATCTCGCCGTAGCTTCCGCCCTGCGCAAGATCAATCGCCCTGCCGCCTTCAAATTCCAGCAGCGTATACGGCAGATCCTCCCAGGTCTTCTGCGCGCCGCCAAGCCCCAGCAGGAATACCGCCGCGATCAGCAGCAGGCACAGCGCAAGCGCGCAAAGCGCTTTCTTTCGTCTCTTCATGCAAGATCCTCTCCGGAACAAAACGTTGTTTTCGCTTGGAAAAGCCCTGCGCAGGGAACGCGCAGGGCCGGTCATCCATCCGTATTCAGATTCGGGCCGTATCCGCTCCTTACGCGCCCAGGAAGCGCGCCATTTCGCAGACGGCCTGCGCTTCGTCTTCGCCCTGCGCGATGATCGTCACGCCCATATCCTCTTCCAGTTTCAGGGAAAGAAGCCCCAGAAGGGATTTGGCATTGACCGTGATATCCCCCTTGCGCAGCAGCACCTGCGATTGAAACGCAGACATCCTGTTTGCAGCATCCGCCACCCTTCGCGTGGTCGGCATGCCGTTGAGCCTAACGCGGATCGTCAATTCCATTTAAACCCCTCCTTCGTTTCCTTTCGCGCTTCCCCTTATTGTGCTTCCCCGTTTTCTTCTTCCCTGCTTATTTCCTGTTTGCTTTTCGCCGCTTCGTCCGGCGTCTCTTTGCCTTCCTCGTCCAGTTCCCTGGCCATCTGCTCCAGCTTGCGCAGTCTGTGGTTCACGCCGCTTTTCCCCACCGGCGGATCGCACAGCCTGCCCAGCTCCTCCAGAGATACCTCCGGATACGCCAGCCGCAGCTTCGCCGTCTCCAGCAGCGCGCGGGAAAGGCTCTGCTCGCCCTTCGCTGCGATCAGCCGCCCGATCGCCTGCGTCTGCCGCGAGGCCGCGATGACGGCGCGCTCCATGTTCGCGCTGTCGCAGTTGACCGCGCGGTTGGCGTTGTTGCGCAGCTCCTTGCGGATGAAGGCGTCCTCCATCGCAAAGCGCGCACTCTGCGCGCCGAATATGCTGAGCATATCGGTGATGGCGTTTTGGCCCTTGAGGTAGACGATCGCCATCTGCCGGCGCATCACGAGGCCCGCCTCTAAGTCAAACCGGGCAATGAGCCTTTGCAGCGCAGCGGCGAACGCCTCGTCGCCCAGGACAAATTCAAGGTGATATTCCTTCTCCGGATCGGTTACCGAGCCGCTCGCCAGAAACACGCCGCGAAGGAACGACATCCGGCAGCACTTGCGGACCGTGACCTCGCGCGGAACGCCGCGCCGCTGCATCACCTGAATGCCGCAGCCCTCCAGCACGAACGACGCCTCATCGCCGCTGATCTCGATGCGATGCGAACTCCTGCCGCCAAGGCGCGCGCGCTGCAGCGTCACCAGCTGCGGCTGGACGTCGAAGACCTCGCGAAGCAGCCGGAACGCCCTGCGGGCGACGGCCGTGTTCTCCGTCTCGATGGACAGTCGCTTGTCGCCGCCGCCGCGGTAGATCACCGAGCCCGCCGCCGATACGATGCCGCTCAGCTCCGCGAGCAGGCAGCATATGCTGTCCGGCTCCAGCCGGCAAAGCTCTTCCTTTGCGTCTGATGAATAGGACATTCCCTGTTCCTCTTGTCGTCTTCCTCCGGGCGGAGCAGAGCCCCGCCCCTACATCTGATTTCTGCTTGATGATTCTCAGTCGTCCCGGTTCCGGCTGCCGGCGATCAGCACAAGGCGCAGCAGCTGAAGCACAGCCTGCAGCGCGGAGGCCACATACGTCAGCGCCGCCGCGGAAAGCACGGCCTTCACGCCCTTGACTTCGTCCGCCGCGAGATACCCGCCGGAAAGCACGGCGACGGCCCTGCCGCTGGCGTTGAATTCCACCGGCAGCGTCACCAGATAGAACGCCACCGAGAACGCGAAAAACAGGATGCCGATCTTCGTCAGCGGCTCCCAGCTGAGAATCAGGCCCAGCATGAACAGCGGCATCGCCATGCCCGAGCCGATGTTGGCGATGGGCACGAGGTTCGCGCGGATGCGCATGGGCGCGTAGTCCTGCGCGTCCTGAATCGCATGGCCGGCTTCGTGCGCCGCGACGCCCAGCGCCGCGATGGAGCGCGAGCCATAGACCTCCGAGGACAGACGAAGAACACCGTTTTGCGGGTCA
>JAFSCW010000088.1 GCA_017436605.1 Clostridia bacterium
GATGACCTCGATATGCTTGTCGCCGATGCCGACGCCCTGCAGGCGATAGACCATGAGGACTTCCTTGAGCAGGTGCTCCTGTACAGCCTTAAAGCCCAGGATGCGCAGCAGGTCGTGCGGGTTGATCTGGCCTTCGGTCAGCTCGTCGCCGGCGACGACGCGGTCGCCCTCCTTCACCTTCAGGCGGCTGCCGTAGGCGATCGGATACGCCTTGATGGTGCCGTCGTCGGAGGTGATGAGCAGTTCGCGCTTCTTCTTGTTCTCGCCGATGGAGACGGTACCGGAGATCTCCGCCAGCATCGCTTCGCGCTTGGGCTTGCGGGCCTCGAAGAGCTCTTCAACGCGCGGAAGACCCTGCGTGATATCCTTCTCGGAAGCAACGCCGCCAGTATGGAAGGTACGCATCGTCAGCTGAGTACCCGGCTCGCCGATGGCCTGCGCCGCGACGATACCGACAGCCTCGCCGATGTTGACGTAGCCGCCATGCGCCAGATCCTGACCGTAGCACTTGATACACACGCCGGTCTCGTTGCGGCAGGTCAGCACGGAGCGGATCTGCACAGCCTTGATGCCGGCAGCGACGATCTCGTTGCCCTTGTCGTAGGAGATCATCTCGTTCATCGGGACGATCACCTCGCCGGTCATCGGATTGACGACGTCCTCGGCGGCAACACGGCCGATGATGCGGTCGATCAGCTTCTCGATCGGATCGCGCTCGGAGCCGATCGCGGTCACGGTGATGCCGCGGATCTTCTCGCGGCGGGAAGCGAAGCAGTCCACCTCGCGGACGATGACTTCCTGAGAAACGTCGACAAGACGGCGGGTCAGGTAGCCGGAGTCCGCGGTACGCAGCGCCGTATCGGACAGCGCCTTACGGGAACCATGAGAGGACTGGAAGAATTCAAGAACCGTCAGGCCCTCGCGGAAGTTCGCCTTAACGGGCATTTCCAGCGGACGGCCGGTCGGGGAGGCCATCATGCCGCGCATGCCGGCCAGCTGGGAAACCTGAGAGATAGAACCACGGGCGCCGGAGTCCGTCATCATACGAATCGGGTTGAACTCGTCCATGTGGTTCATGATCTTGGACTTGACGTCGTCAGTGGTCTTGGACCAGACCTCGACAACGCGGTTGTAGCGCTCCTCGTCGGTGAGCATACCGCGCTTGAAGAGCTTTTCGATCTTGCGGACTTCCTTCTCGGCGGCCTCAAGGATCGGCTTCTTCTCCGGCGGAACGATGACGTCCGCGACGGCGACGGTAACCGCGCCGATGGTGGAGTACTTATAGCCCATCGCCTTGACGTTGTCCAGAACCTCAGCGGTCTTGGCGACGCCGTGCTTGCGGAAGCACATATCGACGATGCGGCCCAGCTCCTTCTTGCCGACCTTGGTGTCGATCTCCAGAGCAAACATGTCGTCCAGGGTATTGCGCGGCTTAAAGCCCATATCCTGCGGCACGTTGCTGTTGAGGATCAGGCGGCCAAGGCTGGTCTCGATGGAGCGGCGATAGGTCTGGCCCTGCCACTCGCGCTCGATACGCACGGCGATCTTCGCCTGCAGGTCGATCTGGCCGGTGAGGTAGGCCATCATGGCCTCGTCCTCGTTGGCAAAGCGGCGGCCTTCGCCCTTCGCGCCCGGACGGATGCAGGAGAGATAATAGCAGCCGATAACCATGTCCTGAGACGGGGAGATAACCGGCTTGCCGTCCTGCGGCTTGAGGATGTTGTTGGCGCACAGCATCAGGAAGCGGGCCTCTGCCTGGGCTTCCATGGACAGCGGTACGTGAACGGCCATCTGGTCGCCGTCAAAGTCCGCGTTGAATGCGGTACAGGACAGCGGATGGAGCTTGATCGCCTTGCCCTCGACGAGGATCGGCTCGAACGCCTGGATGCCCAGACGGTGCAGCGTCGGCGCGCGGTTCAGCAGAACCGGATGCTCCTTGATGACGCTCTCGAGGATATCCCACACGCGGGTCTCGCCGCGGTCAACCATGCGCTTGGCGCTCTTGACGTTATGGACGATGCCGGTGTTGACCAGGCGCTCCATGACGAACGGCTTGAACAGCTCCAGCGCCATGCCCTTGGGCAGGCCGCACTGATGCAGCTTGAGCTCCGGGCCGACGACGATAACGCTTCGGCCGGAATAGTCGACGCGCTTGCCCAGCAGGTTCTGGCGGAAGCGGCCCTGCTTGCCGCGCAGGAAGTCGGAAAGGGACTTGAGCGCGCGGTTGCCGGGGCCCGTGACCGGGCGGCCGCGGCGGCCGTTATCAATCAGGGCGTCGACAGCCTCCTGCAGCATGCGCTTCTCGTTGCGCACGATGATGTCCGGCGCACCGAGCTCGAGCAGGCGCTTGAGGCGGTTGTTGCGGTTGATGACGCGGCGGTACAGATCGTTCAGGTCGGAGGTCGCAAAGCGGCCGCCGTCGAGCTGAACCATCGGGCGCAGATCCGGCGGCATGACCGGGATGACCTTAAGGACCATCCACTCCGGCTTGTTGCCGCTCTGGCGGAAAGCCTCCACGACCTCCAGGCGCTTGATCGCCTTGGCGCGCTTCTGGCCCTCGGTCTCGCGCTCGCGCTCCTTCTCGGTCAGCTCCGCGATCTCGGCGCGCAGCTGCTGGCTGAGGGTCTCAAGATCGATCTTCTCCAGCAGCTCCTGCACGGCCTCGGCGCCCATGCCTACGCGCAGGGCCGGCTTGCCCATGGCGATATCGGTCATGTAGCTCGGCGCGGTGATCTGCTGGCGGTATTCGGTCTCGGTCAGGATCGCATTCTGGCGCAGCGGGCTGCAGCCCGGATCCAGCACGATGTAGCTGGCGAAGTAGAGAACCTTCTCCAGCGCGCGCGGAGAGATATCCAGCAGCGTGCCCATGCGGCTCGGGATGCCCTTGAAATACCAGATATGGGAAACCGGCGCGGCCAGCTCGATGTGGCCCATGCGCTCGCGGCGCACCTTGGAACGGGTGACCTCGACGCCGCACTTGTCACAGACGATGCCCTTGTTGCGCACGCGCTTGTACTTGCCGCAGTTGCACTCCCAGTCCTTGGTCGGTCCGAAAATGCGCTCGCAGTACAGGCCGTCACGCTCCGGCTTGAGGGTACGGTAATTGATCGTCTCCGGCTTGCTCACCTCGCCATGGGACCAGGCGCGAATCTGATCCGGGGACGCCATGGAAATTTGAATCGAAGACAGATTTGTCAGTTCCGACAAAGGGGTGCACTCCCTTCTTTATGAGTCAGCCTCTGCCGGGCGCGCGGCCCGGCAGGGCCATTGAATCGTTCATTTCCGGCGACAGGCTTATTCCTTGTCGTCCAGGTCATCCAGGGAGATATCGTCCAGACTGGTCAGGTCGAAGTCGAAGACGTCGTCGTCGCTCTCGAACTCCTCAACCGCATCGCCCTCGACGTCGATCGGGGCGGACTCGCTCTCGGCGGAAGCCTCGGCCGGGGCAGAGCTGCGCTCGTACTCCTCGTCCTCGTCCTCCAGCTCCTTGATGACGATCTCGTTGCGGTCGCTGTCCAGAACCTTGACGTCCAGACAGAGGCTCTCAAGCTCCTTGATGAGGACCTTGAAGGACTCCGGAACGCCCGGCGCCGGAATATTCTTGCCCTTGACGATCGCCTCGTACGCCTTGACGCGGCCCACGATGTCGTCGGACTTGACAGTCAGGATTTCCTGCAGGGTATTGGCGGCGCCGTAAGCTTCCAGCGCCCAGACCTCCATCTCGCCGAAGCGCTGGCCGCCGAACTGCGCCTTGCCGCCCAGCGGCTGCTGGGTAACGAGGCTGTACGGACCGGTCGAGCGGGCATGCATCTTGTCGTCAACGAGGTGATGCAGCTTGAGGTAGTGCATGTAGCCGACGGTAACCGGGTTGTCGAACTTGTCGCCGGTGCGGCCGTCGTACAGGTCGGTCTTGCCGTCGCGGCGCAGGCCGGCGGATTCAAGCGCATTCTGGATCTGCTCGAAGGTCGCGCCGTCGAAGTCCGGCGTGGCGATATGCCAGCCGAGCGCCTTGGACGCCATGCCCAGATGCATCTCCAGAACCTGACCCAGGTTCATACGGGACGGAACGCCCAGCGGGTTGAGCACGATCTGCAGCGGGGTGCCGTCCGGCAGGAACGGCATGTCCTCCTGGCGCAGGACGCGGGAAACGACGCCCTTGTTGCCGTGGCGGCCTGCCATCTTATCGCCGACGGAGATCTTGCGCTTCTGGGCGATATAGACGCGCACCATGCGGTTGACGCCCGGAGAGAGCTCCGCATGATCCTTGCGGTCGAAGATCTTGACGTCCACGATGATGCCCTGCTCGCCATGCGGCACCTTCAAAGAGGTATCGCGGACCTCGCGGGCCTTCTCGCCGAAGATGGCGCGCAGCAGGCGCTCCTCAGCGGTCAGCTCGGTCTCGCCCTTCGGGGTGACCTTGCCGACGAGGATGTCGCCCGGATGCACCTCCGCGCCGACGCGGATGATGCCCTCGGCGTCCAGATCCTTGAGCGCGTCGTCGCCGACGTTGGGCAGGTCGCGGGTGATTTCCTCCGCGCCGAGCTTGGTGTCGCGGGCTTCGCACTCGTACTTCTCCAGGTGGATGGAGGTGAAGACGTCGTTCTTGACCAGCTCCTCGGAGAGCAGGACGGCGTCCTCGTAGTTGTAGCCCTCCCAGGTCATGAAGCCGATGAGAATGTTGCGGCCGAGCGCGATCTCGCCGCGGTCCGTCGCCGGGCCGTCCGCGATAACGTCGCCCTTCTTGACCTTCTCGCCGGCGGTCACGATCGGACGCTGATTGATGCAGGTGCCGGAGTTGGAGCGGGCAAACTTATGGAGCTTGTAGGTGTGGCACTCGTGGAGCTCGTCCTCGATGACGATGCTGTCCGCGGAGACCTTCTTGACGAAGCCGTCCTGACGGGAGAGCACGCACACGCCGGAGTCGCGGCCGGCCTTGTATTCAATGCCGGTGGCGACGAAGGCCGCCTCGGGGCACAGCAGCGGAACCGCCTGGCGCTGCATGTTGGAACCCATCAGCGCGCGGTTCGCGTCGTCGTGATCGAGGAACGGAATCATCGCGGTGGCGACGGAGATCACCTGGCGCGGGGATACGTCGATGTAATCGACGCGGCCGGGCTCGACGCTCTGGACGTCGGAGCGCACGCGCGCGACGATGCGGTCGTTGAGGAAGTAGCCGTTTTCATCGAGCGGCTCCTTCGCCTGCGCGATGTAGCAGCCGTCCTCTTCATCGGCGGCGAGATAGACGATCTCGTCGGTGACGCGCGGACGATCGCCGCTGCGGTCGATGATGCGGTACGGGGCCTCGATGAAGCCGTATTCGTTGATGCGCGCATAGGTCGCCAGAGAACCGATCAGACCGATGTTCGGACCTTCCGGCGTCTCGATCGGGCAGATACGCGCATAGTGAGAGTAGTGAACGTCTCGCACTTCGAAGGAAGCGCGGTCGCGGTTCAGACCGCCCGGGCCCAGCGCGGAGAGGCGGCGCTTGTGCGTCAGCTCGGCGAGCGGGTTGGTGTGGTCCATGAACTGGGACAGCTGAGAGGACCCGAAGAACTCCTTGATCGCCGCGGAAACCGGGCGGATGTTGATGAGCTCCTGCGGCTTGACCTCAGCCTGATTCTGCACGCTCATGCGCTCGCGCACGACGCGCTCCAGACGGGCCAGACCGATGCGGATCTGGTTCTGCAGCAGCTCGCCCACGGAACGCAGGCGGCGGTTGCCCAGGTGGTCGATGTCGTCGGTGGTGCCCACGCCATAGGGCAGGCTCAGCAGATAGCTGATGGAAGCGACGATATCGTCGATGAGGATGTGCTTGGGCATCAGGGCGGCGTGATTTTCCGCCAGCAGGCGGACCTTCGCCATCTCGTCCATGCCCTCCTGTTCGGCCATCTCAAGCAGCTGCGTGAGGGTCGGCAGGTGCACCATCTCGTTGATGCCGGCCAGGTTCACGGTCTCCTCGTCGAGCCACGCCTTCGCGTCGACGAAGTTGTTGCCGATCACGCGGACAACGCGGTCTTCCAGACGCAGATAGATGTCGTTGACGCCGGCGTCCTGGATCTTCTTGGCCAGCGGGTCGGTCTTGGAGCCCGGAATCCGCTCGCCGGCAGCGATCAGGATCTCGCCGGTACGCGGATCGACGACGTCCTGATCGACGATGTGGCCGCGGATACGGGAGGCGATCGCCAGCTTCTTGTTGTACTTGTAGCGGCCTACGCGCATCATGTCGTAGCGCTTGGGATCAAAGAAGGTGCTCATCAGCAGCTTCTCGGCGGAATCGACCGTGCCGACCTCGCCCGGGCGCAGACGGCGGTAGATCTCCATCAGGCCGCTTTCCTTGCTCTTGACCTCGTTGCCGGTGCGGGTACGGCGGGTGCCGTCGTCGCCGCCATCGCGGGCCAGCGTCGCCTCGAGCTTTTCATCGTGGCCCAGCAGCGCGTAGATCTCCTCGTCCGTGCCATAGCCCAGCGCACGCAGCAGGCTGGTGACCGGCAGCTTGCGCGCGCGGTCCACGCGGACCCAGATGACGTCGTTGGAGTCGATCTCATACTCCAGCCAGGCGCCGCGGCTCGGAATCACCTGCGTATCAAACAGATGCTTGCCGGCCTTGTCGATGCTCTCGCGGTAATAAACGCCAGGGGAGCGGACAAGCTGGCTGACGATGACGCGCTCGCCGCCGTTGACCACAAACGTGCCGTTCTCGGTCATCAGCGGGAAATCGCCCATGAAGACTTCGCTTTCCTTGACCTCGCCGGTCTCGTTGTTCGTCAGGCGGACGAGCACCTTCAGCGCGGTGGAATAGGTCATATCGCGCTCGCGGCACTCCGCCAGCGTATACTTCGGCGTCTTGTCGAGCGAGTAGTCGATAAACTCCAGCTTCAAGTTGCCATTAAAATCGTAAATCGGAGAAACGTCGTTCAGAACCTCACGGAGATCCTCCTTGAGAAAACGCTCATACGAATTCTTCTGGACCTCGATCAGGTCGGGCATTTCCACAACCTCATCGATGCTGGCAAAGCTCTTGCGAACCCTGCCCTTTCCAAGCTGCACGTCGTGAACTCCGACGTACTTCATGATCTCAGCTTCCTCGCGCGCGTCGCGGACGGTAACCATGAATGCCATCACCCCTAACTGTTCTAAGCCTCGCAAAGGATATATGCAGCAATAAGCACATTCGCCCGAACTGCCCATTGCCAAACAGCCCAAAGCGTTGTACAATGATTGCAGCAAAGCCCGTGCCAACCGGACATAGCTTTGCTATTTTGCATACTAATGCAATATAGTATTGTATCCCTTTTTTAAAGGCCTGTCAAGTATTTCCGGCACTTTTCCGCAAAATTATTTTGTATTCTGTGAATTTTCGTAATATATCACGATAAACAAACGGACAGTCCGCTTTGCGCGGCTGTCCGTTTTCCTATTTATATAGCGTTTGCGCTGCGTTTTTCTTTTCAGCGCACGGAAGGCCAGGAAATTTCATCCAGATACGCGCCCGCGCCCAGCGCATAGGCCTGCTGCTCGCCCGCCTGCGCGCGCAGCATATAGACCCTGTCGCCCTGCCTGGCGGCCAGCAGACATTCCTCCCCGCGCAGCGCATAGACGGCGTCCATGCCGGCGAGCACGAACCCCGTAATCAGCTGCGGCGTCCAGCCCTCCTGCGCGATCCTTTCCATATATGCAGCCGGCTGCGCCGTGATCGCCTCGGCCTGCCGCCCGTCCGAAAAAACATAGCGGCGCACGACGGCCGTGCAGGTCTTCCCGCCGAAGGAAACGGTCTGCGTCTGCTCCTGCGTCATCTCCGCATCCGCAAGCGCAAGCAAACCGCCCTCCTGCTGCGCCTGCGCGCCGTCCTCCCCCGGGATCTGATAGACCATCGCGGCATAGAACACCGCGCAGATCACCAGCGCGCAGACAAGCCCCAGCAGCGCCAAAGCAGCTTTTGACAACCACTTTTTCATCAATTCATCCTCATTTCAAGAAAATACTCTCCACCAAGAACATATACGGCAATATTTCCAGATTCTATTCTCCACTTTTCAAAAACGACCGCAGGGCATTTTCCTGCGGTCGTCATGAGTATGCATTGCCTGTCAGGCGTTTTCTTCTGTTTTCTCTTCCGCCTTCTCGCCCTCGATCAGATCGGCAAACTGGCGCGCGATGCGCGGCGAGCAGCCGTTGTGGCTGACCGTCCATGCGCGGGCGCGGGGCATGAGCGTCTCCCAGTCATATTCGATGCCGCGGGCGTCCAGCAGCGCCCTGCAGATGGTGAAGTATTCCTCCTGGCTGGGCGCTTGGAAGGTAAGCCTCAGATCAAAGCGATCCGCCAGAGAGAACTTTTCTTCCATTGTATCGCGCTCGTTGACGTCGTCCTGGCGCTCGGAGAAGCGCTGGCGGACGATGTTGCGGCGGTTGCTCGTCGCATAGACGACGACGTTGCCCGGCCGCGCCTCGAGGCCTCCCTCGAGCACGGTCTTGAGCGCCGTGTATTCCGGGCAGGAATCGCCGAAGGCGAGATCGTCCACGAAGACGATGAATTTGCCCGGCTGCTCGCGCAGGATGGAGAAGATCGTCGGCAGATTCGTCAGATGCGCCAGCGGCACCTCGACGATGCGCAGGCCCTCCAGCCAGAGGCTGGACAGCAGCGCCTTGACCGTCGCGCTCTTGCCGGTACCCTTGTCGCCGTAGAGCAGGACGTTGCAGGCCTGATGGCCGGCGAGCAGGCGGCGGGTGTTGTCCACCAGCGTCGCACGTTCCTTCTCGTAGAGCACCATGTCCTCCAGCCGGATGGGATCGGGCTTGGAAATGCCGCGCAGGCCGAGCGGGTATTTCTCGCTCACGCCCACCCAGGTCGAGCCCGGGCAGCTGGCAAACAGCCCCGTGCCGTGCATCCTGAAAAACGCCGCCACGCGCTTTGCGCCCTCGCGGGAGAGCATGGCCGGATCCGTCCTCGGATCGAGCTGCCCTTCGCCCAGCGCCGGCTCCCACATCGGCAGCCTCGCCGCCATCTTGCCGGACATGCCCGCCCGCTCGCAAAGGAGCATGAACATCGCCGGGTCGATACGCGTCAGCCTGCCGAGCACCTCGAGGTCATGGCCCAGCGCATTCATCACGCTGTAGGGCAGGCGCGAGGCATCCACGCGCGCGCACATCTCCGCGACCGGGCTCTCCTCAAAGAGCACAGCGTCCAGCGCCGCGCGGGCAAAGCCGCCCTTGCCGCCGGCAGCGGCAGCCAGCCAGGCGTTGTAGACCTCGCAGTATGCATACGTCAGCTCGTGCTCGGAGGTACCGTCCCCCGCGCAGTCGCATACCAGCCTGTACAGCGCCGCCATCGCGGGCTTGTCCATCACATGACGCAGCACCGTCATGCATTCGATATCCAGCATCAGTTCGCGCAGCTCGTGAATATCCATCGCTCAGGCTCCTTTTCTTATGCGTTTCTCCTGCATTCCTGCTCCATACCGCCGGAAAGCAGAAAGTGGATCGGTCGCAGCCGCTTACATCCTCTCCGGCGCCTCAACGCCGATGAGGTAGAGGCCGGTCCTGATCACATCGCGCGCGGCCTTCGTCAGGTTCACGCGGGCAGCCGTGCCGGCCGGATCGCTTTCATCCATGATGCGGTGCTCGAAGTAGTACTTGTTGTAGGCCTGCGCCAGCTGCGTGGTATGGCGGGTGATGAGGGACGGCTCATTGGCGTCCATCGCCTTGCGCACAGTCTCCGGGAAGCGGGAGATCTGCATCAGCAGTGCCATCGCCTCGTCGTCGCACAGCACGTCGTAGTCCGGCTCGGGCAGCGCCATCGCCTCCGCCTTGCGCAGGACGGAGCAGCAGCGCGCATGCGTATACTGGACATACGGGCCGGTCTCGCCGTCAAAATTGAGCGCGCGCTCCCAGCGGAAGTCGATGTCCTTGTTGCGGTCGTTGTGCAGGTCGAAGTAGACCACGGCGCCCACGCCGACCTGGCGGGCAACCTCGTCCTTGTTGGGCAGGTTCGGGCTCTTCTCCTCGATGATCTCGCGCGCCTTCTCGATCGCCTTGTTCAGCAGATCCTCGAGATAGACGACGTAGCCTTCGCGCGTGGAGAGCGCGCGGCCCTCATAGGAGACCATGCCGAAGGAGACATGCTCCATGCCCTTGTGCCAGTCATGGCCCATCAGATCGAGAATCTTGAACAGCTGCTTGAAGTGCAGGTTCTGCTGATAGGCGACGACATAGAGGCACTTGTCGAACTTGTATTCGTGATGGCGATAGAACGCGGCCGCAAGGTCGCGGGTGATGTAGAGCGTCGCGCCGTCGGAGCGCAGCACCAGCGCCGGGGGCATGTTGTAGTCCTCGAGCATGACGACCTTCGCGCCCTGCGATTCGACCAGCAGGCCCTTCTCCTCAAGCTCCGCAACGACCGGATCCATCTTGTCGTTGTAGAACGCTTCGCCGTTGTAGGAATCGAACTCGACGCCCAGCAGGTCATACACGCGCTGGGTATCCTTGAGCGTAACCTCCTTGAACCAGGAGAAGATCGCCATGGCCTCCTCGTCGCCGTCCTCGATCTTCTTGAACCAGGCGCGGCCCTCGTCCTCCAGCGCGGGATCCTTCTCCGCCTCGGCATGGAACTTCACGTACAGATCGACCATCGCCTGAACGCCGCCCTGCTCGACCTCGTCGTGGTTGCCCCACTTCTTGTAGGCGCAGATCATCTTGCCGAACTGCGTGCCCCAGTCGCCCAGGTGGTTGATGCCCACGGTCGTATAGCCGTTGAAGTCATAGATGCGCTTGAGGCTGTGGCCGATCATCGTCGTGGACAGATGGCCGATATGGAAGCGCTTGGCGATATTGATGGAGGAATAATCCAGGCAGACGGTCTTTCCCTCGCCGACGTTGCTGGAACCCCAGCGGCCCGGCTTGCTGAGCACGGCCTCGATAATGCCCGCTGCCATGTTGCTGCGCTTCAGGAAGATATTGAGATAGCCGCCGACGACCTCCACGCGCTCGATCTCCACGCAGCAGAGCTTTTCGGCGAGGTTCGCCGCGATCATCTGCGGCGCCTTGCGCAGGGTCTTGGACAGGCGGAAGCACGGCAGCGCAAAATCGCCCAGCTTCTTGTCCGGTGGAATCTCGATCATCTGCATGAGATCCTCGCAGCAAAGGCCGCAGCCCTCATAGCAGGCCGCAGCGCACTGTGCGATGTTCTCCGCAATTTTCTGCTTCATATCCATAAAGGTATTCTCCCCTCGTTCATTGCTCATTGAGTTTCACAATCACTGCCGCGTCAGCAGGATGTTCAGTCATATACAGTTTATTCTAACAGATGCATGCAAAAAAGACAAGCAGATTCACGCGTTCCCGGTTGACGGAAGCTCCCGCGCATAGTACAATGCTCTTCGTAAATTTATTTATCGCAAAAACTTTACCATAAGTATGGCATGCCGCAAAGGGAGGGCTCATCATGCGCAGTACATCCGTCCATCGCCTGACGCTCTGCGCGCTGATGTGCGCGCTGTGCGCCGTCCTTTCCCAGATTCAGATTCCCCTTCCACCCGTGCCGCTGTCGCTTTCGCTGCTGGCGGTGTATCTTGGTGGCCTTCTGCTGGGCGCGCGGGGCGGCGCGGCGGCGGCGGGCGTCTATGTCGCCCTCGGCGCGGCGGGCATTCCGGTCTTCGCCGGGTTTTCGGGCGGCTTTTCCGCACTCCTCGGGCCAACAGGCGGTTTTCTCCTGGGCTATATCCCCTGCGCGTATATCACCGGCGCGCTCTCCGTCCGCCTCGGCGGCACGCGCTCTGCCGCCTTGCTTTCGATGCTCGCCGGCACAGCGGTCTGCTATGCGCTGGGCACGGCGCATTTCATGCTCGTCAGCGGCGCGGCGCTTTCCGCCGCGCTCGCTGCATGCGTTCTGCCCTTCATCCCCGGGGATCTTCTCAAGATGGCGCTGGCGGCGCATCTGGCTCCGCGGCTGCGTGCTGCCATGCGCGGCGCGTCATGAGAAATATGCCCCTTCCCGCAGCGCATGCAGACAGAAAATGCGCGGGGTTCCCCTCTTCAGGCAAACGGGAAAGCAAAACAGCAAAAAACGCAAAAACGCAAAACAGGCCGGAGCAGACGCTCCGGCCTTCTTGATGCCATATATGATTTTCCCGAATCAAATATCAGCGCAGGGAATCAGAACCAGGTTACGGCAGTCCTGTTTTCGTTTTCGATGTTGTAGCTCTTCTTGAACTCAATGCGGTAGAAGTCGTCCATCTGACGGGCCGCCTCGATGCGGCGGTTGTCGTAGATCGAGTACGCGATATTCGCGACGATCAGCGCGGCGAAAACGAACATAGCGGTCATGGTCAGCACTCCTTTTTCTTCGGGAATTGCAGGTTGGTTGACGAGGCGGCCTCATGCAATTCAACCGCCTCTCTTGTCGATATCATTATATCATTTACGCCCGAAATCCGCACTCATTTTTTGTTGATTCTTTCTTTTCCGGCAATTTCAGGAAGCAAGCCAAAGAGTTGCAATCCCGGCCCGCTTATCCGCCATCCTGCCGAAGAATCCGCAGAATTCTGAATAAACCACTTTAAAAATGTTCATTTTCCCGCGTGTTTCCTTCATTTTCTTCGGAATCTCCGAAAAAATTTTTCCTGACCTTCCCTGATCTTTTTCAACTCTCCCCGCCTTTTCCGGAATTGCAAAAGGAACACTTGTTCCCTTTTTTAATCTGTGCTATAATGGGCTCATCCCGGGGATGCTTGACCCGAAATCAGACCGAAATCAGGAGGACGCCATGCAGGAAGGACGCTTTGTTCTCAAATCACCGTTTAAGCCGCAGGGCGATCAGCCCCAGGCCATCGAAGCGCTGTCGCAGGGCATCGCCGAGGGAATGCCCTGTCAGGTGCTGCTGGGCGTCACCGGCTCGGGCAAAACCTACACCATGGCCTCCGTCATCGAGCGCGTCCAGCGGCCCACGCTGGTCATCGCGCACAACAAGACGCTCGCCGCGCAGCTGTGCGCGGAGTTCCGCGAGTTCTTCCCGGACAGCGCGGTCGAGTATTTTGTTTCCTATTATGACTATTACCAGCCCGAGGCGTATATCGCCTCGACGGATACCTATATCGAAAAGGACGCCTCCATCAACGAGGAAATCGAGCGCCTCCGCCACAGCGCCACGGCGGCCCTGCGCGAGCGGCGGGACGTCATCGTCGTCGCCTCGGTCTCGTGCATCTACTCCATGGGCGATCCTTCCGAATACGAGGGCATGATGATCTCCCTGCGGCCCGGCATGACCATGGAGCGGGACGACCTCGTCCGTGCGCTCGTCGATATCCAGTACGACCGCAACGACATCGAATTCGACCGGGGCACCTTCCGCGTCCGCGGCGACGTCGTGGAGATCTTCCCCGCCGGCAACGAGAAAAACGCCATCCGCGTCGAATTCTTCGGCGACGAAATCGACCGTATCTGCGCCATCGACACCGTCTCCGGGCATACGGTCATGCAGCTCAAGCATGCTGCTGTCTATCCCGCCACGCACTACGCCACCCCGCGCGAGCTGATCGACCAGGGCATCGTGAACATCGAGCGCGACCTGGACGAGCGCATCGCGCAGTTCAAGCAGGAAGGCAGCCTGCTCGAGGCGCAGCGCATCGCCCAGCGGACGAACTACGACGTCGAGATGCTGCGCGAGCTGGGCTACTGCACCGGCATCGAAAACTATTCCCGCTACTTCGACGGCAGGCAGCCCGGCGACGCGCCGTATACCCTGCTGGATTACTTCCCGGAGGACTATATCGTCTTCGTGGACGAGAGCCACGTCACCCTCCCGCAAATCCGCGCGATGTACAACGGCGACCGCGCGCGCAAGGAGGCGCTGGTCAATTACGGCTTCCGTCTGCCCAGCGCGTTTGACAACCGCCCGCTCAAGTTCCCGGAATTCGAATCGCGCATCGGGCAGCTCGTCTGCGTCAGCGCGACGCCCGCGCCCTACGAAATGGAGCGCGCAGGTCAGGTCGTCGAGCAGATCATCCGCCCGACAGGCCTGCTCGATCCCATCATCGATATCCGCCCGGCGACGGGCCAGGTGGACGACCTCTACGCCGAAATCATCAAAGTCACACAGGCGGGCTTCCGCGTGCTGGTGACGACGCTGACAAAGAAAATGGCGGAAAGCCTGACCGCCTACCTCACCGACATGAAGGTCCGCGTCCGGTATCTCCATTCCGACGTACAGACCATGGAGCGTCAGGAAATCATCCGCGATCTGCGTCTGGGCGAATTCGACGTGCTGGTGGGCATCAACCTGCTGCGCGAGGGCCTCGACCTGCCGGAGGTCGCGCTGGTCGCGATCCTCGATGCGGACAAGGAAGGCTTCCTGCGCAGCGAGGTCAGCATGATCCAGACCGTCGGCCGCGCGGCGCGCAACGCCGAAGGCCGCGTCATCATGTACGCCGACCGGATGACCGAGAGCATCAACAAGACCGTCTTTGAGACTCAGCGCCGAAGGCAGCTGCAGCAGGCCTTCAACGAGGCCAACGGCATCGTCCCCAAGACCGTCATGAAGTCCGTCCGCGATCTGCTTCAGATCGGCGGCGCGCCGGAGGACAGCGGCAGAAAACGCGCCGCCTCCGCAGCCCCGCGCAGAAAGGAGCTCACCGAGGACGAGCTGCATCTGCTCATCTGCTCGACGGAGGAAAAGATGCTGCAGGCTGCGGCCAACCTCGACTTCGAGCTCGCCGCGAAGCTGCGCGACAAGCTCTTCGAGCTCCAGGGCAAATCGCCCGAGGAAATCCGCGAAGAGGTCGTCGCCGTGCCGCAGAGAAAGCGCCGGCAGCGAAAGAGCAAGTATCTCAAGGCATGAGCAGGCCATGCCCGCTTCGCGCCTGTGAACCCCGTTTCGTTCGGGCAGAGGATCCTCCGAAACTGCTTTGACATCATCATTCAGGAGCAACTATGCAGGAAAATATCGTCATCCGCGGCGCGCGCCAGAACAACCTCAAGAACTTCGATCTGACGCTCCCGCGCAATAAGCTCATCGTCTTCACCGGGCTTTCCGGCTGCGGAAAATCCTCCCTCGCGTTTGATACGCTCTACGCCGAGGGCCAGCGCCGCTATGTCGAATCGCTCTCCTCCTATGCCCGTCAGTTCCTGGGGCAGATGGAAAAGCCGGACTGCGATTCCATCGACGGCCTTTCCCCGGCGATCTCCATCGACCAGAAGACCACCAGCAAAAATCCCCGCTCGACCGTCGGCACGGTCACGGAAATCCACGACTATCTGCGCCTGCTCTATGCGCGCGTGGGCGTGGCACATTGCCCGAAATGCGGGCGCGAAATCAGCCAGCAGACCGTCGATCAGATGGTCGATCAGATGCTCGCCCTGCCTGAGCGCACGCGCGTGCAGCTGCTCGCGCCCATCGTCCGGGCCAAAAAGGGCGAACACGTCAAGGTGCTCGAATCCATCTCCAAGCAGGGATTCGTCCGCGTGCGCATCGACGGCGAAATCTGCGACGTCGCCGAAGCGCCGGCCCTGAACAAGCAGAAAAAGCACAGCATCGAGGTCGTCGTCGACCGCCTGATCCTGCGCGAGGACATCCGGGGCCGCCTGACAGACTCGCTGGAAACCGCGCTCGCGCTCTCCGGCGGCGTGGTCATGGCCGATATCGGCCCGGGCGAATACGAGCTGCTCTTCTCCCAGAACCTCGCCTGCCCGGACTGCGGCGTCTCCATGGAGGAGCTTGCTCCGCGCTCCTTCTCCTTCAACAGCCCGTTCGGCGCGTGCTCCACATGCGCCGGCCTCGGCGTGCAGATGAAGATCGACCCCGATCTGATCATCCCCGACAGGACAAAGTCCATTTCGGAAAACCCCTTCAACGTCATGGGCTGGACGAGCAGCGAGCCGGGCACGCAGTCGCATATGTTCTTTTCCGCCCTGGGCCAGAAATACGGCTTCTCGCTCGATACGCCGCTTTGCGATCTGCCTGAGGAGGCGCTGAACGTCATTCTCTACGGCACCAAGGGCGAAGCGCTGAAGATCGAATACACCCGCCCCAACGGCGACAGGCATACCTTTACCGCGCCGTTTGAAGGCGTGATTCCCACCACCGAGCGCCGCGCCGCGGAGACGACCAGCGATTCCGCAAAGGCCTATTACGAGGGGCTCATGTCCCAGACGCCCTGCCCCGACTGCCGCGGCAAGCGCCTGCGTCCGGAGATTCTGGCCGTCACCGTCGGCGGCAAGTCCATCGCAGACGTATCGGATCTTTCCGTGGCCGAGGCGAGAAAGTTCTTTGCCGCCCTGCAGTTCAGCCCGCAAAGCGCCATGATCGCCGCGCCGATTCTCAAGGAGATCGACGCACGCCTGCGCTTCCTTTCCGACGTCGGCCTCAACTACCTGACGCTCTCCCGCGCGGCGGGCACGCTCTCCGGCGGCGAAGCGCAGCGCATCCGCCTGGCGACGCAGATCGGCTCCTCGCTCGTCGGCGTTCTGTATATCCTCGATGAACCGAGCATCGGATTGCATCAGCGGGACAACGCGCAGCTGATCGGCACGCTCAAGCACCTGCGGGATATCGGCAATACGCTGATCGTCGTCGAGCACGACGAGGATACCATGATGGCCGCGGATCAGATCGTGGACATCGGTCCCGGCGCGGGCGAGCACGGCGGCCGGCTCATCGCGCAGGGCACGGCGCAGGAGATTATGGCCTGCGAAGAATCCATCACCGGCGCGTACCTTTCCGGCCGGCGGGGTATTCCCGTTCCCCTGCGCCGCAAGGAACCGACCGGCTGGCTGCAAGTGAAGGGCGCGCGCGAGCATAACCTCAAGAACATCGACGTCTCCGTTCCGCTGGGCGTGATGACCGTCGTCACCGGCGTATCCGGCAGCGGCAAAAGCTCGCTGGTCAACGAGATCATCTACAAGACCCTCCAGCGCGACCTCAACCGCGCGCGCACGCGCCCGGGCGAATGCGACGGGATCACCGGTCTTGAGCAGCTGGACAAGGTCATCGCCATCGACCAGAGCCCCATCGGCAGAACGCCGCGCTCCAATCCCGCGACGTATACCGGCCTGTTCGACATGATCCGCAAGGTCTTCGCCGCCACGCCCGAGGCCAAGGCCCGCGGCTACAAGGAGAACCGCTTCTCCTTCAATGTCCGCGGCGGCCGCTGCGAGGCCTGCTCCGGCGACGGCATCCTGCGCATTGAAATGCACTTCCTCGCCGATATCTACGTCCCGTGCGAGGTCTGCAAGGGCAGGCGCTACAACCGAGAGACGCTCGAAGTGACCTACAAGGGCAAATCCATCGCAGACGTGCTGGACATGACCGTCGAGGAGGCGCTTGCCTTCTTCGAGGCCTATCCGCGCATCAGCCGCAAGCTGCAGACGCTGTACGACGTAGGCCTTGGCTACATCAAGCTGGGCCAGCCCTCGACCACGCTCTCCGGCGGCGAGGCGCAGCGCGTAAAGCTCGCCACGGAGCTTTCCCGCACCTCCACCGGCAGGACCTTCTATGTCCTCGACGAGCCGACGACCGGCCTGCACATGGCCGACTGCGAGCGGCTGGTCGGCGTCCTGCGCCGTCTGGCGGAGGGCGGCAATACGGTGCTGATCATCGAGCACAACCTCGACGTGATCAAAGCCTGCGATCACATCATCGACCTCGGCCCGGAGGGCGGCGACGGCGGCGGCCTGCTGGTCTGTCAGGGCACGCCCGAGGAGGTCGCCGCGTGCGAAACGAGCTACACCGGACAATACCTCGCGCCCGTGCTAAAAAAGAGCCGTCGGGTGGCGTACATTGATTGATCCTGTCATCAGCAAAAAGGCTTTGCAGTCCGTCTGCAAAGCCTTTTCCATTTTTGATATCGCTCAATCCGAAGCTCAAACACGCATGCTCAGCGCCATCGATCTTCTCTCCGCAGGCTGTTCAGACAGCAGCAGGGCGCTCATGCCCCATATCTGCCAGCTCATCGCCCGGCATGACAAATATCTGTAGGCATGCCGCTATTCTTTGAAACAGAAATTCTGGACGAAACTTTTGTTCCCCGCTCTGGGGAACTTTTCTTTTGCCTATGATTGTGCTAGAATACATGTATTCGATAAATTTCTGACAGATTCGACGAAGGAGGCTGTACCATGACCTACATCCCCGCCGAAACCCGATATGATACGATGGAATACCGCCGCTGCGGAAAGAGCGGCCTGAAGCTCCCGGCGTTGTCCCTGGGCCTTTGGCATAACTTCGGCGACATTACGCCCTTTGGCACGCAGCAGGCCATCCTGCGCACGGCGTTTGACAACGGCGTCACGCATTTTGACCTCGCCAACAACTACGGCCCGCCTTACGGCGAGGCCGAGCGCAACTTCGGCGTGCATATGCAGCGCGACTGGAAGCCCCACCGCGACGAGCTGATCATCTCCACCAAGGCGGGCTACGACATGTGGAAGGGCCCGTACGGCGATTTCGGCAGCCGCAAATACCTGATCGCCAGCCTCGATCAGAGCCTCAAGCGCATGAACCTCGATTACGTCGATATCTTCTATCATCACCGTCCCGATCCCGAGACCCCGATCGAGGAGACCATGGGCGCGCTGGATCAGATCGTGCGCAGCGGCAAGGCGCTTTACGTCGGCATCTCCAATTACAGCGCCGAGCAGACGAAGATCGCCGTCAAGACCCTGCGCGCAATGGGCACGCCGATGCTCATCCATCAGCCGCGCTATAACATGCTCGACCGCTGGATCGAGGACGGCCTGACGGACGTGCTGCGCGAGGAGGGCGTGGGCTCCATCGTCTTTTCCCCGCTCGCCGGCGGCAGGCTGACCGGCAAATACCAGCACGGCATCCCGGCGGACAGCCGCGCGGGCCACGATCCCCGGTATCTGCGGCCCGAGATGATCGACGACAAGCTGCGCGCCTGCACGGCCGCTCTGTCTGCCGTCGCCGAATCCCGCGGACAGACGCTCGCCCAGCTCGCCCTGCAGTGGACGCTGCGCGACAGCGTCGTCACCTCCGCGCTCATCGGCGCGAGCCGGCCGCAGCAGGTGCTCGAAAACATCGCCTGCCTGCAATACCCCGCACTCACCAGCAGCGAACTCGCCGCCATCGACGCCGCGCTCGCCCTGGCAAGATAAACCATGTGTCAGGAGGAACCCTCATGATTTCCGAAACCTACAAATCCATGCTCTCCGGCAAGTCCGTCATCCGTGAGCTGAGCGAATACGCAACCGCGCGCGGCAAAGAGATCGGTTACGACAACGTCTTCGACTACAGCCTCGGCAATCCGTCCGTCGCCGTCCCGAAGGCCTATAACGACAAGCTGATCGAGCTGATCACCGGCGGCGATCCCATGCTCGTGCATGGCTACAGCCCGTCGCTGGGCATCCCGCAGGTCCGCGAGAAAATCGCCGCCTCGCTCAACGCGCGCTTTGGCATGGCTTACAGCGGCGAAGACATCTTCATGACCAGCGGCGCCGCCGGCGCGCTGGCGCATGCCTTCCGCCTGGTGACCGCGCCCGGCGATGAAATCCTCACCTTCGCGCCCTTCTTCCCGGAATACAATCCCTACGTCAACCTCTCCGGCGCGAAGCTGCGCGTCGTTCCGGCGAGCTTCGCGGATTTCCAGATCAACTTCGAGGCCTTCGAGCAGATGCTGACGCAAAGCGTCCATGCCGTGCTCGTCAATACGCCGTGCAATCCTTCCGGCGTCGCCTTCACCGCCGAAACGCTCAAGCGGCTTGCCGAAATCCTGACCGCCAAGGAAAAGGAGCTGGGCCATGAAATCTGGCTCATCTCCGACGAGCCCTACCGCGAGATCGTCTTCGCCGGCGCCGACGCGCCCTACGTTTCCAAATTCTATCCGCGCACGATCTCCTGCTATTCCTTCTCCAAGTCCCTGTCCCTTCCGGGCGACCGCATCGGCTATGTCGCCGTCAATCCCGCCAGCGGCGTTTCGAAGATGCTCGCGACCATGTGCGGCCAGATCTCCCGCGGCATCGGCCACAACTGCCCGACCGCGCTGATGCAGCTGGCCGTCGCCGACTGCTGCGGCATGACGGCGGATCTGTCCGTCTACGAGACGAACATGAACCTGCTCTTCGACTGCCTGACGGAGCTCGGCTTTGAGATCGTCCGCCCCAGCGGCACGTTCTATATGTTCCCCAAGGCGCTGGAAGCGGACTCCATTGCCTTTTGCAAGAAGGCGCTGAAATACGATCTGATCCTCGTTCCGGGCGACAGCTTCGGCGCGCCGGGCTATTTCCGCATCGCTTACTGCGTGGATACCGAAAAGGTCAGACGCTCCCTCGATGCGTTCCGCCGGTTCGTCCGGGCCGAATACTAAAGGAGGCGCACCATGCCCCATTCTTCGGACGACAGCAAGCACATCCAGCTCTCTCTCAGCGAAATCGACCGTCTCTGCCCCGTCGCCAAGGCCCTCTCCTCGCCCATCCGCGTCCGGATGATCGCGCTGCTGCATACGCGCGCGATGAACGTCAACGAGCTGGCCGAGGCGCTTTCCCTGCCGGTGTCCACAGCGGCGCTGAACGTGCGCCAGCTCGAAGACGCCGGGCTCATCTCCTCCGAAATCCAGCCCGGCATCCGCGGCGCGATGAAGCTCTGCTCCCGGCGGATTGATTCCGTCAGCATGCGCCTCACGCCCGAAAGCCAGGACGGCCTGAGCGCCCTGACGCAGCATCTGCCCATCGGCAGCTATTCCATCGCGGACGGCATCACAGCGGACTGCGGCCTCGTCTCCGATCACGGCTGGATCGGAGACAGCAACCTGCCGTGGGCGTTCTATCATCCCGACCGCATCAAGGCGCAGATGCTCTGGTTCCGCAGCGGCGAGCTGGAATACCGCTTCTCCCTCGGGGAAATCGATCCCCAGCAGGTTTCCTGGCTGGAATTCTCCATGGAGCTTTCCTCCAATGCGCCGATGTACCGCGAGGATTTCAAAAGCGATATCGGTGTGTGCGTCAACGGCGTGCCCCTTGGCATATGGACGAGCCCCGGCGATTACGGCAGGCGGCGCGGACGGCTCAATCCCTCCTGGTGGAGCGATACGTCCTCGCAGTTCGGCCTGCTGAAAACCTGGCGCATTGACGAAAGCGGAAGCTATCTGGACGGAAAGCCGCTCTCCGGTGCGACGCTGCGCGATCTGCGCCTGGGAAGCCTCGGCTATATCGCCCTGCGCGTGGGCGTCAGCCCGGACGCCGAGCATGTCGGCGGGCTGAACCTCTTCGGCGATAAATTCGGCGATTACGCACAGGGCGTCATCATGCGCGTGGGCTATAACAACGCCTGATGTGCATCCACCGCACAAGCATCAAAGCATCATAAAAGCGGTTCCCTCCCCATCCGGGAAGAGGAACCGCTTTTTTTATCCGTTTCAGCGGAGTTCATCCGCGGCAAGGCAGCCGACCGTTCCATCCGCCGCAAGCACATAGCAGAACTCGCCCGATACGCCCAGCACGCTGACCGCCTGCCCGACCTGCAGCATCCCGACCGCATCATAGGAATCGCTCGGGCTGTCCCTCAGCACGACGGCCGGCGTCCCATAGGGCGAGACAACCTGCCTGCTCGGGCAGACATTCTGCGCGTCCCCGGCCAGGTATGCCGTCATCATGTAGCCCGTCACGGCGCCCTCTCCGCTGCCGATGCGCACGCGCGACCACTCGCCCTCGCTCGCGATGATCTCGACCTGCACGCCTGTATAGAACTTCCCCAGCGACGCCGCGGTCTTTTCCGGCGCGGCGCGCATATTCAGCCGGCTTGCCGGATCGCTCCCGTTATCGACATAGGCTGTCTGCGCCAGCGCAGACGCGGACGCCAGCATCAGAAATAGCGTCGGCACAATGATCCATTTCTTCATCCTGAAACACCCCTTCCAGCGTCTCCGCTTCCCGGACGCAGGGATTGATTTCCTCACACCCAAAAAGACGAGCGAGGGCGCATATTCCATCCCGCAGGAGGAAAAACTTTCCGCGCCCGTATGCATTGTACCATGAATCCCCGCTCCTGCGGAAGATCATTTCCGTCCGAATTTACACGAATTTCCGCCACGATCTGTCACAGTTTTGACAAAAGCGTTTCCTGCAGTATATTTCCGGGTTTACGCCCCCACGATTTTATACTATACTAAACGTACATTTTTTAACGCGACAGCGCGCTGCAACGACGTGCGCGCTGACACACGGAGGTATCCATGAAGCTCTATCTGACGGGCAGTCCCTGCAGCCAGCAGCGGCACTGTTATTTTGTCGAGGGCAGCCACGCCTCGTTTATCGTGGATTGTGGTTATCAGCGCTGCTATGCCGGCGACGAGATTCCGCATCTGACCGGCGAACAGATCCGCTCAAGCCGCTATCTCTTCCTGACCCATTCGCATGAAAACCAGTCCGGCGGCCTGGCCTATCTCCTTTCAAACGGCTTTACCGGCCGCGTCGTCATGACGGCGGAAACGGCGCAGCAGCTGCCCATTTCCGTCGACGATCCCATCATCCTGGAGGGGCTCAGCCTGCCCTATGCCGAAACCGAGCTCCCCGGCGGCCTGCATCTCATCTGGGGACGCAGCGGCCATTGTCTGGGCAGCGCCTGGTTCCGCATCCGCGACGGCGAAAAATCCATCCTCTTCTCCGGCGATTACTATCCCGCCGCACGCATCCACGAGACCGACGCCATCCGCAGTCTGCAGGCGGACGTCGCCGTGCTGGACTGCGATTACGGCACCCAGTCCTCCGACACCCGCGAGGAGCAGCTTGACGCGCTGATCAGCGCCATCGCCGAAGCCATTGAGGACGGACGCCCCGTGCTCCTGCCCGTGCCGACCTATGGCCGCGGCCTTGGCATCATGGCCTGCATCAGCGAACGCCTGCCCGAGGTCGATCTTTTCGCGGACGAAAGCCTCAGGCGCGAGCTTTCCCAGCTGGACGCAACAGCCATGTGGGTCAAGCCCGAGGCCGGCGCGCTGCTTTCGAGCATCTTCGTGCGCCCGATCCCGGAAGAATTCGTCGCGCTGGGCGTGTATTTCATCAGCGATCCCCAGCTGGACGAGCCGGAAACGCTGGTGCTCCTGCGCCAGCTGCTGATCTGCGGCGCGCGCGTCTTCATGACCGGTACCGTCGAAATCGGCACCTATGCCGCCTCGCTCATGCACTCCGGCCACGCGCGCATGCTCCGCTACGCCGTGCACTGCACGCAGGAGGAAATGCTCTCCGTCGCCGCGCAGAATCACTTCGGCCGGATCATCGCCTATCGCTCCGACTATGCGCCCACGCAGGCCGAATACGAAATCTGACGTCCTTTCCGCCTTCGGATACGGCGCAGGCGCTCAGCCGGGTCTTTGCTTTTGAAACAGCCCGGAATGTATGATCTCATCCTTACAAAGCGACGCTTTTCCCTTCGCGGAAAAGGCGTCGCTTTTTTGACGCGCCGCGCCTTCTCCGCCCGCCGGGAAGGCGCCGTCTGCCTGCGCAGAGAAAAAGGACTGCAGCCTTCTGCAGTCCCTGTATGATGGATTTATTTGACCGCGCTGAGCACAGCCTCGGCCATCGCGTCCTTTTCGCATACGGCGCTGTGGCGCACCGGCATGTTCGGCAGTCCCGCAATCTGATCCGGCTCGCGGGTCTTCGTCAGTTCGGACAGCATCGCGCAGCAGGCAAAGTCGTCCCTGCCGCTTACGGCCTCGCCGCCGGCGATGGCCTCGAGCACGGACGCGCCGAACTTATACGGGCTTGCCGTGGAGACGATCACGCTGACGGTCTGATCGCCGGTCGTCTTCATGTATTCACGCAGCACAGCGGAAGCCACCGCGGTGTGCGTGTCCATCAGATAGCCGTCTTCCTTCCAGCTTCGCGCGATCTCGGCGCGGATGCCGCTTTCGTCGACATAGCCCGCGGCGTACTTCGCCTGCAGCTTCTCAAGAACGTCCGCATCCACCTGATACGCGCCCTCCGCCTTCAGCTGCGCCATCAGCGCCGCAACCTTTTCGCCGTCGTTTCCGCAAAGATCGAACAGCAGGCGTTCGAGGTTCGAGGAAATCAGAATGTCCATCGACGGAGAAATGGTCCTGAAGAACGCACGGCTGCGGATATCATACGCGCCGGTGCGGATGAAATCGGTCAGAACGTTGTTCTCGTTGCTCGCGCAGATCAGCCTGCCCACAGGCAGACCGGCCTTGCCGGCATAATCCGCGGCGAGAATATCGCCGAAGTTGCCGGTCGGCACGCAGAAATTGACCTTATCGCCCGGCTGGATCGCGCCCTCCCCGATAAGATCCGCATAGGCGGAGAAATAATACACGACCTGCGGCACGAGGCGGCCGAAGTTGATGGAGTTTGCAGAGGAGAGCACACGGCCCTGCGCATCCATCTGCGCAGCGAAGGCGGGATCGGAGAAGATCTTCTTCACGCCGGTCTGCGCGTCGTCAAAGTTGCCCTTCACGGCGATGACGTGCGTGTTGCTGCCGCCGGTGGTCACCATCTGCAGGCGCTGCGCCTGAGAGACGCCGCCGTCCGGATAGAACACGCAGCAGCGGGTTCCCGGCACGTCGAGGAAGCCCTCCAGCGCAGCCTTGCCCGTATCGCCGCTGGTCGCCACGAGGATGAAGACCTCGCGGTTTTCTCCGTGCTTTTTGCCGCTCATAGTCAGCAGATACGGCAGCAGCTGCAGCGCCATGTCCTTGAAGGCGAGCGTCGGGCCATGCCACAGCTCCAGCGCATGCGCCCACGCGCCGACCTTTTCCATCGGCGCGATCTGCTCGCAGTCAAAGCCCGTTCCATATGCGCCGGCAATGGCGCTTTTCAGCTCGTCCTGCGTGAAATCCGGCAGGAAGCGGCTGAGCACACAAAGGGCGCGCTCCTGATAGGAAAGCGGCGCAAGCGCCGCGATCTCTTCGATCGTGAACTGCGGAAACTCCGCCGGGACATACAGTCCGCCGTCCGGCGCGAGACCGCGCAGGATGGCCATGGACGGCGTAACGGCGGCAGCGCCGCGGGTAGAAAGCATCTGCATAAGGGTTCCCCTCCCAAATATATCCGACGGGCTCTGGGCCCGAACCAATTTCCCGCGTTAGCAGAAAAAACTGTCTCCCCATTATACAAGAAAGCCGCTCCCCCGTCAATAGACTAGGGAGCGGCTGATTTTGCGACATCACAGAGCAGACGCCGGCGGCTTCGCGCCCATCCGGCGGCATAGACGCTCAGTCTTTCAATCAGATCTGATACTTGCGGATGCTCTCCGGAACGTTCGCAGCGTCGTCGCTGAAGCTGATGATCATATCGCAGCCGGCGTTCGCAACCAGCTTTTCGAGCTTGGCAAAGAAGTCCACCAGCTCGTCAGCGTCCGCCTTCGCCAGCTTGAGGAAAGCGTCCACATAGATCACGCTGATATCATAGTTGCCGGCGAGGATGCCAGCCAGGAAGCCGTAGAAGGAATCCTTGCCCTTCACGGAATACTCGCTCGCGTCAACAAAACGAACCTGGGGCTTGAGGCTGAGGGTGTAGCTCTTATCGTCGTCCACAAAGAGCACGTTGCCCTTCGCTTCCTTCACGGAAGCGTTCGCCATATCCAAAATACGCTTGGTCTTGCCGGAACCCTTCTTGCCAAAGATAATCTGGATCACGGTCAATCCCTCCCTTTCATGTTATTTTACTTGGTAACATTATAGCTTAAATCACCCCCCCTGACTAGCCCCAATTTCGATTTAATTTCAAAATGCCCCTTCCGCACCGGCGCGTTATTTGTGATTTTTTCAGGAGATACCTTGCTTTTTTATGGCAGTCATGCTATAAATAATCTGTAACATTTTTCCTGCTGAAATGCGCACGGATTGCCTCCGGCGCATGGAAAGGAGTCAGCAAATGAAATCCATTCTGCGCATGCTCGCCCTGTGCCTGATTCTGGCCGTGTGCCCCTGTGCGCTTGGCGAGAGCGCTGTTTCCTGCTATTGGCAGCTCGATCGCATCGAGGTCGAATCCAGCGCTTCCGACGCTTACGGTCCTGCGATCGCCGAAACCGACGCAAGCAGCATCGAGCTCGGGGAAAACGACGCGCCCGCCGGCATGACGCATGTGACGCTCGACGTCACCCGCGCGCAGGGCGGTCAGAACGCCCACGCCGATTATACCTTCACCGCGCCGCCCGTGCTCGTGCCCGGCGCAGCCAGCGCGCGCATGACCATCACCGCCTCCACGCAGGCAGAGGAAGACTCCTTCTATCTGTATTCCTCCCTGTATGCGGGCGATCATCGCCTGCTGCGCGTGCGCGGCTGCGGCGCGTGGGTGCAGCGCATCACCTTCCCGCGCACGGCCGTTCCGGGCAGCGAGCAGACGCTGCGCGTCATGGCGCGCGAGATCCACGACCTTGCCCGCGTGGACGTTTCCTACGTCTACCGCGCCTGCCCGGGCGTCATGATGCTCGATACGCTTGGCGATACCGTCCTGTACGATCTGGAGGGCAACGTCATCCGCCGCATCGCGCGCACGGTCGATGAGCTTCTCCCCGCGCTTGCGCAGTCCGCCGGCGCGGATCTTGACGGAAAGACCATCTTTGCCGCCGAGGAACAGGCCGACGGTTCCATCATCGTTTCCTTTGATCCCGGCAGCGGACTCAGCGAGGATGAGCTGATCCGCCTGCTGCGCGCCGCCTCCTCCGGCAGCGCCGAACCGGACGCCGCCTCGGCCGCGACCGCGGTATCCACCCTCGAGCCGGACGGCGATCAGGCGACGCTGTATATCGCCCCGGGCAGCGAGCTGTCCGACGACGTGCTGCGCACGCTGCTGCGCGCCGCGCAGGGCAAGGCTGTCAGCGCCGAAGCGCTTCAGTCCGCTGTCGAATCCGGCGAGGTCTCCCTGACCGCCGAGCAGACGCCCACCCCCGCTCCGCTGACCTTCGCGCAGCTGAAGGCCGCAGCCGCCGAAAAGAACGCGCAGGCTGCCGAAGCTCCCGAAGGCGCGGAAGCCGCCGGAAACGATCCGCAGGGCGAAGCCGCGCAGGCGCTCGTCCTCTACAACGAGCATGGCGTGCAGAGCATCGTCCTCCCGCCGGATGCAGGCGTTACCGGCAAGCAGCTGCTGGACGTGATCGAAAACGTGCTCAAGGCCGACAGCCTGACCGAGACTTTCAAAGCAACCTTTGGCGCAGACGCCGCTGTCGATGGCGTCGTCAGCGACGAACAGGCGCTGACCATCGTTCCTTCCACCGAATCCGCCGCGGGTCTTGTCGCCTCCCGTCTGGGCGAAAGCACCCTGCTGAGCATCACCCCCGGCAGCGCAGCAGATCTGCTTGAGCATCTGGAAAGCGCCGTCGCCGAGCTGAGCGCAACGCCGACCCCGACTCCGACCCCGACGCCGACGCCGACCCCGACTCCGACCCCGACGCCGACGCCGACCCC
>JAFSCW010000011.1 GCA_017436605.1 Clostridia bacterium
AGCTTGGGTTAAGCTCAAATTTGTTGCGCTCAACCTAAAGAAATTCGCCATCCATAAATGGATGCAATCTTTGCTAAAACTTGCTATTTCTATGATTGAAGCCACTTTGCAAAACTGCAAAGTGGCTTCTTTGACAATCTGTGACAGGAGCGAAAGCTCCTGTCTTTTTTCGCTGTTTTGATAAAATGGAATTGCAACTTCAGGTTGCGAATGTGCAAAAGCAGGTTGTTGGCATGTATAGGCTTCCTTCGTTAGAATTAGAGCATCAAAGGAGGTGCTCATATGAGTTTTTCAGAAAACCTAAAAAAGATCCGGAGAGAGCATCGGCTTTCTCAGGAGGAGTTGGCGGAGCTGCTGGATGTAAGCCGACAGGCTGTTTCCAAATGGGAGCAGGGGCAGGGATATCCGGAAGTGGAAAAACTGCTGCTGCTTTCTTCAAAATTGAATGTTTCGCTGGACGCGCTCATGTCTGTTGAAATAAAACATGACGCAGGCATAAAAAGCGAAAACAGATCAGGATTGATTGTGATTATTTCTCCCCATGAAAACGTGATTGCAACCTGCTGCAAGGTAGCTGCATCCGGCAAAATGCGTGGGGGAAAAGCGTCTCCGCAGTATGCGTTGTTCGGTGTTGATCGGGGCGGTTCGAATTTCTGGGGAGAACCAACCACATTTCTGGGGTGGTATGCCAGCGAAGAACAAATCTCAAAGGAGATTGCACAGATCCGCAACGCAATTTCGAAAGGAATTCCGACCTATACGCTGCAATTCAGCGCAAAAACGCAGCGCCGTTGGGCAAGCATCAAGATAGTTGAGGAATGACGTAAACTGTTGTCCATAACGACAAGCACCCGTTGGCGGCAGTCCGATTATTCACGATGGGAAGCTGGCGGGAACATTCGCCCCTTGTCCCTGTGAATGATCCCGTACGAGCATACGGGATCGTCCTTGAGCACATGCTGGATACGGCGTCATCATGTGCATGCAAACGATAAGCGCGGGTATTTGCCGCGCTTTTTTGCGTTTGAGGCGGCGCGCTGCTGCGCGGAAGGAATTACCTTTGCCCGTGTGTGCTTTTGCGGCGCCGCGCATAAACTGTGGGTATGGACGGGGATAACCAATATGCAGTACAAGTAAAATGATATATCTGCTATACTCAAATCGAACTGCAGACCGGCTGGACTGACGAAGCCGGCACAAGTACTACATGAAAGGAACATCAATATGGAAAAGTAGGTATTGACTGATCTGGAGCGGATTGAAAACAACCGAAAGATTGCCATGAGCTATTATGCTGCTTATGACAAGAAGGCTGTCAAGGATGGCGCTACGTATGAGACGTGGAAGTATGCGCCCAAGGCAGATTACTGGTCTCCCTATTTTGGCAACGGTACCATCGACCTGGAAACGAACCCCATCTCTGTGGACGACGCTGCCATGACGGAGGCGCTTTCCTATTCCGTAGAGTTCCGCGATTGGGCTCCTGTGGATTTTGAATGTTTCCCCGCAGTAGAAGGCGTTGCATGGAAGACGCACTTCGGCGGATACCGTAAGAGCGACGGCGTGTTCATGGATTTCTTCGCATACAGCTATATCCGCTCCAATGAGTACGGCGAGATCACGCACTGGGAGACCCATGTCAACAGCGATTACAATGACTTCCTGGATGTTGCCATTGGCGAACATGGTCCCTATAAGACCAGCGCCGATCACTACATGATGGCTGTCAATAAAAAGCTGCTCTCCGCCGGCATCGACCTGTCCGCCCTGATGACCGCTCACGGCAAGAAATAAGGCTCTGCATCCTATCATCACGTGGTTCCTTTCCCGGAGAGGAACCGCGTTTTTTTTATCTGATAAGAGAAATATCCCTGTCCGGCGTGATCGAAAAAAGTAGCTCTGCAGATTGCGCAGGAATTTTCCGCATACTGTCATGATTCTGCCATATATGCTATACTCTTATAGAATAGGGCCATAAAAGGCATGGATGCAGAGCAAACGAAAGAATGGCGGCCTGTCCGGCGACGCGGGCAAAAGCGCAGATGAGAACCGGACGCAGGCTGCCTGACGTGAAAGGCGGTGTCTTTCCATGATGGAAAGGGTGGATATCCTCTGCGCGATGCGCGACAGGCGTCTGGGCATGGCGATCCGGCGGGAAATGGACGACGAGCTGCACTGCTCTGTCCGCGTGGTATCCCGGGGTGATGAGGCGGTCCGCTGCGCCTGCGAGATGACGCCTGATATCATGGTGATTGATGCGCTGCTCCCGGGGGGTGACGGGCTGGGCGTGATGGACAGACTTCGCGCGCAGCTGGGCGGAAGGATGCCGCGGGTGATCGGCGGATCAATGATGCCCTTTTCGGATGAAGGGTTGTACCGGCGCGGAGCAAAAGCTGTGATACGCGTGCCATGGAACGAGGAGGAACTGAAAGCGGCGATTCAATGCCAGATTGACGAGTTGCGCGATGCGATCGACTGGCGCGCTGCAGAGCAGGATAGCCTGCGCGCGCAGGCGCTGCTGGAGGGGATGGGCATGAGCCGTGGGCTGAAGGGATTCGCCTATCTTTCGATGGCAGCGGCGCTCGCTTATGAGCAGGATATGCGTCTTGCTGCCGTGGGCGAGCGGCTGTATCGCCCGATTGCGGCGCGATGCGGAACGACGCAGCAGGCTGTCGAGCGGTCGATCCGTCATGCGATGGAAAGCGCGATGGGCGCGTCCGGCGCAGAGGGCATGTATGCTTTCTTTGGCAATACGATTGACCCGACAAAGGGAAAGCCGACGAATGCACAATGCATCTGTGCTCTGGCAGAGAAAATGAAGGCGTCCGGGCGCGGCTGCTGACAGGCGCGCAGAAAAAAACGGCCCCCGTCCCCAATGGGACGGAGGCCGTTTGGCGTGATATGGGATTGGGCTAAGCCGGAGAACGGAGCGGCCGCCTGATTCCTGAGCGCTTACATCATCATGCAGCTACTGCGGCTGGGACCCTCGCGGCCGGAAACATAGCGCGCGCGGTATTCTTCGTTGATCTCGCGCAGCTCGCGCCTGCCGTCGATATAGTCCTGATACATGTCGTACAGCCCGGCAGAGCAGCCGTCGCAGGCGGCGTCCATGCCGCCGAGCGATTCTTCGACGATCTGCTCGCGCTCTTTTCTGGTGGTGTCCTTGATGAGGATGCTGGACATGGCGCTTCTCCTTTTATGTTCTGGGTTCTCTGTCGCGCTTGCGCGTGAGGTAGACGTCGAGCTTTTCCTTCATCTTCTCCGGAATCTCCCGTGCGACAGGGCAATGCTTGGCATTGGCCATCGCGCCGACGAAGCCGATCAGGAAATCAATGTCCTCGGCAAGCTGTTCCGCCTTCATCACGTCGAGCGTGTCGTAGCTGTTGTGGATGGTCGCGCAGTTCTGGGGCGCGAGACGGGCGAAGGAGACGGCGGGGACGCCTTTATCGGCAAACGGTGTGGAATCGCTGGAATATACGCCCTGACGCGCCTTGATGCCAAAGCCCTGCATGGCGGCGTGGTATTCGATATAATGCACGAGGCGCTCTTCGGCGGTGCAGCAGGCGATGAAATTGCCCATGATGCAGCCGATCATGTCGAGGTTGACGTTCAGGACGATCTTCGAGAGCGCGTCCTCATGCCTGCGGCAGTAGGCCTTGGCGCCGAGCAGGCCGCGCTCTTCGCTGCCGCAGAAGATGATGCGCAGGCCGAAGCGATGCGGCGCGCGGGCGAAATGCTCCGCGATGCCGAGCAGGCCGATGCAGCCGGACATATTGTCATACGCGCCGGAAGAAAGCGACGTGGAGTCGTAATGCGCGGTGAGGGCGATCGTCTGGTCGGTTTTGCCGGGAAGATCGCATACGACGTTATGGGAAAGCCCTGTGCGTTCCTCCTGCTCAAGCACGATACGCACGGTCTTGACGCCGCTGCGGATCATGCGGATGGCGTCCTTGGCGTTGATGTTCACGCCGGGAATCTTTTCGCCGTTGCTGACATGGGGACGAAGCTCCCGCTGGTCGATATCCCTGTCGGCATAGTTGGCGTTGCCGTCGTAGGTGATGAATCCGACCGCGCCGTTTGCGAGCAGATCGCGGTACATCCAGTAGCGCAGGTAGCCGTCGATCATGACGATCTTGCCCCGGCAGCCTGCAAGGGAGCAGTCATCGTCGCAGGGGAGATAATACAGCGGCGCTTCGATGTCGGCATTGCCGCACAGGAGATAGCCTTTGCAGGGGATTTCCTCGCCGTCGGCAAAGAACTGAGCGCGGCGGATGGCAGACATCTGCACCTCAAACGGTTCAAGATGCGCTTCAAGGCCCATTTTTTCGCAGGCGCTCTGCAGATACTGTGCGCAGCGCAGCTCTTCTTCGCTGCCGCCCGTGCGCACGTAGGCGGTTTCCTTCAGAATCCGGTTGATTTTCATGATATCCATAGGCGTTCGTTCCTTTGCAGATTGATCAATATATTATACTATGGATCGGCGAACCGGGCAAGCATGAGCTTGCGGAGGACGACAAGCATCTGCGCGGGCGATTGAAAATCGACGGACGATGCGGTATAATGTCATCAGTGGCAGTATGCCATACGAACGAACCGACTGTTTTCCGGGGAGGAAGAGATTATGAATAAGAAAGCCATTCTGATTGTTCTGGACAGCGTGGGCATCGGGGCGCTTGAGGACGCCGCCAGCTATGGTGACGCCGGTGCGGATACGCTCGGCCATATCATCAATACCTGTCATCCCGATATCCCGAATATGATGCAGCTGGGCCTTGCCAATATCGACGGGATCAGCTTTTCCGGCGCCGTTTCCGCGCCCGAGGGCTGCTATGGAAAGCTCAGGGAGGTTTCCGCCGGCAAGGACACGACGACCGGTCACTGGGAGATTTCCGGCGTGCAGCTTGCCCGTCCGTTCCCGACGTTCCCCAACGGCTTCCCGCAGGACTTTATCGAGGCCTTCGAAAAGGCGACCGGCCGCGGCACGCTGGGCAATAAGCCTGCCTCCGGCACGGCGATTCTCGATGAGCTGGGCGAGGAGCATATCGCGACCGGCAAGCTGATCGTCTATACCTCCGCGGACAGCGTCTTCCAGATCGCGGCGAATGAGGCGGTCGTGCCGCTTCCCGAGCTGTACCGCTATTGCGAGATCGCACGCGCGATGCTCAAGGACGAACTGGAGGTCGGCCGCGTGATCGCGCGTCCGTTTATCGGCGAGAAGGCCGGCGCGTTCAAGCGCACCGGCGGCCGCAGGGACTACAGCGCCGTGCCGCCCACGACCATGCTCGATCTGCTGAGCAGAAGCGGCAGGACCGTTTACGGCGTGGGCAAGATCGAGGACATCTTCTGCATGCGCGGCATCACGAAATCCAACCATGCGGCGGGCAACGCAGCCTGCATGGAGGCGGCGTTTGCTGCAATGAAGGAGGATTTCGACGGCCTGCTCTTTGTCAACCTCGTGGATTTCGATATGGTCTACGGTCATCGCCGCGACGTCAGGGGCTATGCGCAGGCGCTGGAAACCTTCGACAGGCAGATCCCGCAGATCAAGGCGCTGATGGGCGAGGAGGACATTCTGATCCTGACCGCCGACCATGGTTGCGATCCCTGCCATACCGGCACGGATCACACCCGCGAGCATATCCCCGCGCTGATCTGGGGCAAGAATCTCAAGTCCGGCGTGAACCTCGGCGTCCGCGAGACGTACGCCGATCTGAGCGCGACCGTGCTTGATTTCTTCGGCGTGGAAAATACGATCAAGGGACAGTCGTTCCTTGGCATGATCCGCAAATAAACAGGCATGCCGCAAAGACTGGCCCCCTGCGGATGGGTTTTCTGCGGCAGGATTTACATGGCAAACCAATGAACCGGAAAAAAGGAGGAACTGCACGATGGACGAGATGAAGCGAATCAATCTGGCTGCGGACAAGGTGATGGCCGAGCTGGGGCATGCAGAGATCGGCGTGATTCTGGGCAGCGGCCTGGGCGATTTTGCGGGCGTGCTCCGGAATGCGGCGCGCATCCCGTACAGCGAGATTCCTTCTTTTCCGCGCTCGACGGTTCCCGGGCATGCAGGCATGCTTGTATGCGGGGAGCTGCACGGCAGGCGCGTGGTGATGATGCAGGGCCGCTTCCATTACTACGAGGGATACTCGATGAAGGATGTGACGCTGCCCGTCCGCGTGATGCAGAAGATGGGCGTGAAAACGCTGATTGTGACCAATGCCTGCGGCGGCGTGAATCTGGATTACGAGCCCGGCGATCTGATGGTCATTTCGGATATCTTCTCGATGACAGGCGTTAATCCCCTGATGGGCGAGAATCTCGATGAATTCGGCCCGCGCTTCCCGGATATGAGCTGCGTGTTTGACCGGGAGCTGCGCAGGCTGGCGCATGCCTGCGCGGCGGAGCAGGGCTTCAGCCTGCGCGAAGGCGTGTACTGCCAGTTTCCCGGACCGTGCTATGAGACGCCGGCGGAAATCCGCATGGTGCGCATTCTCGGCGCGGACGCCGTGGGCATGAGCACCGTCCCGGAGGCAATCGCTGCGCGCCATGGCGGCATGCGGGTGCTGGGCGTCAGCTGCATTACCAATATGGCGGCGGGTATTCTCGATCAGCCGCTGTGCCATGAAGAGGTGACCGAGACGGCGGGCAGGGTCAAGGAGAAATTCAAGAGCTTGCTTGACGGCGTGATTGCGAAGCTGGACTGAGAAAACGACAACGATTGGAGAATACGCATGAAGAAAAGAATACTCCTTCTGCTCGCAGTGCTTTTGCTCAGCCTGCCGCTTACGGCGAGCGCGGGGTTGGATCTGAGCTCGTTTGACGCCTTCAAGGCGCAGGCGACGGGTCAGAATCAGAAGCACTTCCCGGAGACGAGCTACGCCAAATGGGAAAACCGCAGCGGCAATCAGTTGGCGTTCAGCTGCGAATTGTATAACGACGGCGACGACGAGACGGTGGCATATGAGCTCCATGTCTACACCGAGGATGTCTGGGGCAATCGCCTGCTGCCGGAGGACGAGGTATACGCCTACACCCTCAAAAAGGCGATCGAGCCGGAGCATGTCAGGTATTCGGGCTATATGCTGATTCCTGACCGGAGCGAGATCTATAAGGTCTATGTTGCGATCAAGAAGGTTCGATTTGCAAACGACAGAATTATTACGTTCGACAATCCGGAATACTACAACTGGACGATTGACTGAGATACGGAGGAAAGCATGGAGAAATGGAGCGCGGTCGCTCAGGTAGTGGCGCCGATTTTTGCTGCGGTGTTTGTCGGCATCTGGGCAAAGCGCAGGAATCTGCTCTCGATGAAGGAAGTCAAGGGCATGCAGCAGTACGTCATGAACTTCGGTCTGCCGTGCGTGCTGTTCAATTCGTGCCTCAGCGCGACGATGAACGCGGAATCGGTGATCAGCTTTGCGATGGTCTTCCCGACGATTCTGATGGGCGTCCTGCTGGCGTTCTTTGTGCTCAGAAAGCGCATGCCCTATCATAACCTGCCGATGCTCTTCGCCGCGCAGGAAAGCGGCATGCTGGGTATTCCGCTGTATCTGACGCTGTTCGGCGCGGCGCATGTGTTCAAGATGGGCGTGCTGGATCTGGCGCAGTCGATGGTCTGTATCCCGACGATCGCGATCCTCGCGGCGGATACGGGCGAAAATCCTTCGCCGTCGGCCATCGTCAAAGAGGTGTTCCGTTCGCCGCTGCTGCTGATGAGCCTGGCGGGCCTTGTGCTGAACCTCTCCGGCGCGAAGGCGGCGATGGAGCAGGTCGGCGTGATGCAGGTGATCACCGAGGTGACGGGCTTTATCGCGCAGCCGGTCAGTGCGCTGATGCTCTTCAGCGTCGGCTTCAGCCTCTCCCTTTCGGAGGGTAACCGCAGCGACATCTTCCGCCTGTGCATCATCCACTTTGTCCTGCTGGCGGCAGCCGGTCTTGTCATGCAGGGCATTCTGTTCCTCCTGCCGCAGGTGGAGCCTGAAACGCGCTGGGCGATTCTCATGTTCACCACCCTTCCGGGCAGCTACATTTCGACCACGCTCGGCCGCACGCAGGAGGAGACGGAGGTAGCCTCCGGCGTCTGTTCGATTCTGACGATTGTGAGCCTTGTGGTGTTCTGCGCGATTGCCGTGTGCGTCGCCTGAGAAACATCGGAAAAGTCGCTCCCACCCGTAAAACGGGTGGCTCGCTCAGGGGGTATAACCCCCTAACACTAAGCCAGCGCCTAAAGACGCTGGCTTTCGCTTCGCTCCAGCCACTTTGCTCTTGTCTCTTTAGCCGCCCTTAAAAGGGCTTC
>JAFSCW010000089.1 GCA_017436605.1 Clostridia bacterium
GTTCCAATGTGGCCGATCACCCTCTCAGGTCGGCTACCGATCGTCGCCTTGGTGGGCTGTTATCTCACCAACTAGCTAATCGGACGCGAGCTCATCTCAAACCGGATTGCTCCTTTGACCCCTGCACCATGCGGTGCTGTGGTCTTACGCGGTATTAGCACATCTTTCGATGCGTTATCCCCCTGTCTGAGGCAGATTGCTCACGCGTTACTCACCCGTCCGCCGCTAGGATTCGGAAGCAAGCTTCCTCCTCCCCGCTCGACTTGCATGTGTTAGGCACGCCGCCAGCGTTCGTCCTGAGCCAGGATCAAACTCTCGTGTTTGATTCTGTATCGAATCCTGAAGTTACCTTCAAGCTTCAAAACTCATTTAACGAATTGACTGTCTCTTTGAAACCGTGACTCGTGAAAATCACGGTTCGCGTTCTTCTTGATTCTGTATCGTTTTCAAGGATCTTGTCGCTTCGCTCAAGCTCGCGTTTGAGGCGCCTTGCTCGCGGCGACTTGATGTATTATACACGCATCCCGTCCCATTGTCAACACCTTTTTTCATCTTTTTTCAATTTTTATAAAATTCGTTCTGCGCCCATGTGCAGCGGCAGCCGCGCCTGCATCAGGCCGATTCTCCCCCTCCACACGCCTCTTCATTCCGCGTCTTTTCCTTTGCCCGCGGCCTCATGGCAGGCAAGCATGCGCTCGATATGCTTTTTCGCCGCCCGCTGGGCTTTCTGAACATCCGCCATTTCCGGCGACCCATCGCCCATCAGCTGCACAAACTGGCTGACCTTCAAGCCCAACGCGTCCTGCATATCCCGATCCGAGCCCTGAGGCGCGACAAGATAATAGCAGAGAATCGAGTCCTGCTGGCCCATCCGGTGCGCCCGGTCTTCCGCCTGGGAATGCACCGCAGGCGACCAGTCCAATTCACCAAACACCACGCAGCTCGCCCGCTGCAGATTCAGCCCCGACGCCGCGCGCAGGGAGATGACGCAGAGATTCCGCTCTCCGCTCATAAAGCGCGTAACCGCCTCTTCCTTTTTCGCCGTCGATTCCCGTCCGGTAATGAAGACGGGCTTATAGCTACTCAGTTCCTTCTTATAAATATCCATGACGGCATGATGATGCGCAAAGAGCAGCACCTTTTCGCCGCCGTCCAGCAGCGCGCGAACAAACGCCGCGACAAACGGCGCTTTTGCCACGCCCGTCGCCTGCCGCTCCCCCGCGCTGATCCGCTCCTCCAGCAGCGCGCGTTCCTTCGCGTCCGGATGCAGCTCGCGCAGACTGCCCAGCAGTTCCATCACAGGGCGCATCAGCTCGCGGTAAACCCTGTCGTCCGCGTCGATTTCCTGCACCAGCCTGCGCTTGGGCGGAAGCTCAGAGAGCACATCCTGTTTCGTGCGGCGCAGGATCAATCCCTCTCGCCGCAGGTGCGCGCCCAGAAGCGCAGGATCGCGGACAATGTGATTGCCGTATCCATCGCACCATTCGCGCGTAAAGCTTTCCCAATCGCCCAGGCAATGGAAGTCCAGAATGTTCACGACGTTCCAGATCTCCGCGCCGCGGTTGTAAATCGGCGTTCCGGAAAGGCCGATCACGCGCTCGCATTTCTCGGCCAGCAGGCTCGCCGCCGAGTATTTCTCCGTACCCGCATGGCGCAGCTCCTGAATCTCATCAAAGATCACCGCACGGAACCCCATCTCCGGCAGCACGTTCTTCCAGCCGCGCAAAAGCAGATAGTGGATCATATAAAGATCTGCCTCAGGCAGTGCATAGGGCTTCAGCCCCCGGATCACATGTATGCGCGGCGCGCCGCCCCGAACACGCAGGAACCGCGACGCTTCGCTCTCCCAGTTGCGCATCAGATGCGGCGGAACGACCAGCAGCGCGGGCATGTCCCCCGTCGCCGCCAGCATCGCAAGCGCCTGCACCGTCTTGCCCAAGCCCATTTCATCCGCCAGCAGCGTCCGCTCGTTCGCCATCAGGAAGGACAGCCCCTCCTTCTGGAATTCGCGCAGCGCACCGCAGAATGTGCCTTCCGGCGGATTTGCGCGCACGGGCAGCTTTTCCGCCGCCTCGCGCCTGAGCGCATGCTCCCGCGCGCCGGCGAGCGCCTTATCCCACAGCGCCCTGTCCCTGGCGGCAATCTCCAGCGGATAGCGCAGCATCAGCCAGTTGACTTCGCCGACAATGCGCCGGTTTGCCGTGAAGCGCGCTTCGCCCCGTCTGCGTTCGCTGCCGGGGAACAGCCGCTTGGCCATTTCCGTCACACAGGGCTCGCCCTTGATCGTCCAGCATCTGCTCCGCCTGTTATAGGAAAGCGTGCCGTAGATATGGCCCGTCTTTTCCGCATCGCGCAGATACGCCGGCCATTTGTCCGCGCTCCTGTTTTCCTCCACAGCTCCGCCCTCCTTTCCTTATCTTAAAATCAGCCCTCGCGCGCATCCGGCGCTGCGCATGCTACGGCAGCCAGATGCCCCAAAGCCGCTCAAGCGAAAGCATCGTCACCCGCTTGCCGCCGATTCTTGCCGGCATATCCACGCCGCGCGGCGCGATCACAATCAGCTCCGCGATCTGGCCGCACTGTGCATAGCGCAGAAGCTGCCCCAGAAGCGCCGCCCGCTGCGGCCGGCTTTTCTTGATCTCGATGCCGATTTCTCCGACGAGGAAATCGATCCTGCAGCGCGGGCCGAGCCGCTTTTCATGCTCGGGCAGAAGACCCGCCGCGCGCAGCGCCTCTTCGGCCTGCCTGTGCAGCGCCTCTTCCGTATCCGCCGCGCCGCAGCGGATCGCGCACAGCGCATCCAGCACGCGCTCCCGCGTCACCGTCTCCATCACGCATCGCTCCTTCACATCGTCTGTATATTCTATCATGCGCAGTCTCCGCCCGCAATCCACCTTTTCCCCTTTTCTCTCTTGCATCCAGGCCTGATTTGCGGTATGATGTTATACAGAATCCCTGTCGTATTGCGAAATCGGCTCGTTCTGCAGTCCGATCGCCTGCGCGCCGCTGAAAGGAGCTCTTCTTTTATGAAACATATCCGCCGCCTGCCGGCCTTCCTGCTGTGTATCGCGCTGACCGCGACCAGCTCCACCGCCCTGGCCGCTAAGGGCAAGGCTTTCACCGAAAAGCCCACCCTGAAGATCAACCTTCCCAGCTCCATGGAGAGCTATAAATCCGAGGAATACACGGTAACCGCCAGCCTGCCGGGCTTTATGACCGTCACCCTGCTGGACGCCAGCGGCAGCGAGGTCATGACCCTGCTGGATCATCAGGAGATCCATTCCAAGATGAACGTGCTGGACTTCCTGGCCCGCACGCCGGAGGGCGAAGCGCTGCCGGCCGGCGATTATACCTTCAAGCTGAGCATGGTCTCCCAGTACGGCGTTGCCTCCGACGAAATCACCGCGGGCATCAAGCTCGAGCCTTCGACCTATGTGCCCAGGGACGAGGAGGAGCCCGAAGAGGCCGCTGATGCGCCCGCCGACGACGCCCAGGTCAGCGCCGATGAGCCCGAAAATACCCAGAAGCAGCCCGCCGCCACCAAGGCTCCGGCAAGCGCCAAGCCCGCCGCCACCCCGATTCCGAGCGATTCCGCCTACGCTGCCGGCTCCTTCAAGACCGGCGACGAGGGCCTGATGATCGGCGTCGGTGTTTCCGATATCGCCATGCAGACTGATTCCGGCTACTGGGGCCTGACCGCGGACGCTTCCGATGAGGACATCTGGGCCGCGCTGACCCGCCCGCTCGTTTCCGTGGACGTTTCCGAACAGGAATCTGCCTACATCTACGACACCACCGAAGACGGCCGCAAGAAGCTCGGCTCGATTTCCGGCCTGTCTCAGGGCGTCAACGTGGTCGCCAAGCGCGAGGACGGCTGGTCTCTGGTCGAGGCCTTCCGCAACGAAGACGGCGCGTTTATTCGCGGCTATATCCGCTCCAACAAGCTGCGCACCGTGGAGGTCAACCAGACCTACGGCATGGTCATCGACAAGAACACGCAGACCCTGACCGTCTATAAGGACGGCGAGCGCCTCGGCTCCTGCCAGGTTTCCACCGGCCTGCCGACCAAGAAGTACCTGCATCGCGAAACCCCGGCCGGCGAATTCATGACCGTCACCCGCCGCGGCACGATCGAATACTACGGCAAGGGCTTCACCAAGTACACCATCCGCCTCAACGGTTCCTATTATCTGTGCGAAATCCCGACGACCAAGAAGAACGGTTCCACCTTCCTCGACGAGGTCCGGGATCAGCTGGGCAACAAGGCGACCCGCGGCAACATCTGCGTGGCGCATGAGGCTTCCTCCGACGGCGGCATCAACGCCGAATGGATCTGGAACATGACCGACGACAACAAGAAGGTCAAGGTGCTCATCTTCGACGACAAGGCGCGCACCGACGTGCCGGTCGGCGAATAAACCCGCAAGATACAGCGGCCCCGCTTCCATGATGGAAGCGGGGTCGTTTTTGCTGATTTCCGTTTATTTTATCACAATGCGCACGCGCGGGTTTTCCTGCGCGGCATCCTGCATCACGCGCTTCAGCTTCGGCAGATACGCCAGCATCTCCTCCGACGTGCAGCCCTGCACATACAGGGTGATCTCCGTCTCCTCGCTCTCGGTCGAAAGCAGGTCGTTCAGCGCGTCGAGGTTGCGTCCATAATACGCCGGAAGCTCCAGCATGTACTGCAGATAGATATGCAGCGCGTCCCTGGTCGCGATGTTTCTGATATCCAGCTCAATTCTTCTCATATTCCTGCACCTCACTCCGCAAACAGCCAATACAGCACATCCACAACGCCTTCCGCCAGCGCGCTCGCGTCGAGCGCATCCTCATCAGAAGAGTCCGGCGCCGCGCCGCCCTCATCCGACCAGACGACCTCGATCTCATCAAAGGACTCGTAATGGTCGTCCGTATAGTAAATCAGGCCGTCATTGGAAAACACGATGCGCTTGCCGTTCCGGTAGCTGCCCTCAAAGTCGATGTCACACTCGGTCCATTTGCGGCCCTTGGCGTCCGGCAGAAGCCCTTCGTAATTACCGAAGCGGTCTCCGCCGATCGACTTCCCCTTCGCCACATCCCAGAGATTGCCCTTCCGGCTCTCCCAGCCGAGGTTCTGCGCCTCTTTTTTTGTCAGATAATTGTCTGGCAGTTCTTCAAAGAAGGTAAGGTAAATCGCGACTTCCTCCTTTGTATCGTACCAGCCGCCCTCTTCCACGTCATACTTTGCCGCGTCAACGGTGATCGTCTTCGCCAGCGCGAACGCAGGCGTCAGCGCGAGCAAAAGCGCAAGCCCGATCGCAAGAAATCTTCTCATTCTCATCACAGCATCCTCTCCTGCTTGTTTCGTTCAGTATAACACATTTTTCCCTTTGCGCCAATTACCGGCGGACAATTGCGCCCATCTATGCCAAACTTCCGTCCTTTCCGCGCCCGTTTGCCGCGCGGGAAGGAAGACGCGCCCGCCGCGGCGAATCATGCATATCAGAAATCCCCTATGCTGATGGAGGCGTCTCATGAACATCGCAGAAATCGTCGCTGCACAACGCAGCTATTTTGGCAAAGGCGAAACGCTCGATCTCTTCTTCCGCCGCGCGGCCCTCAAAAAGCTCCGCAGCGCCATCCTCGCCCGCGAAGCAGAAATCAACGCAGCGCTGAAGGCCGATCTGAATAAATCCTCCTCGGAAAGCTACATGTGCGAAATCGGCATGACGCTCTCCGAGCTGAATTACGTCCTTGCGCACATGGGCCGCTGGGCGAAGAAGCACCGCGTTCTCTCCCCGCTGGCGCAATTCCATGCGCGCAGCTTCACGGTGCATAATCCCTACGGCGTCGTGCTGATCATGTCGCCGTGGAATTATCCTTTCATGCTCACCCTGGAGCCGCTCATCGGCGCCATTGCCGCGGGTAACTGCTGCGTCGTCAAGCCCTCTGCCTATGCGCCCGCAACCTCCTCCGTCATCCGCGCGCTGATCGCCGACTGCTTCCCGCCGGAGTATGTCGCCGTGGTCGAGGGCGGCCGCAGGGAGAATCAGGCGCTGCTGGATCAGCGGTTTGACTATATCTTCTTCACCGGCGGCGTGTCCGTCGGCCGCGAGGTCATGCGCAGAGCCAGCGAGCATCTCACGCCCGTCTCGCTCGAACTGGGCGGCAAGAGCCCCTGCATCGTGGACAGCACCGCCAAGCTCGATCTGGCAGCAAAGCGCATCGCCTTCGGCAAGCTGCTCAACTGCGGCCAGACCTGCGTCGCCCCGGATTATCTGCTCATCGACCGGAAGGTCAAGGATGCGTTCCTTGGCCATCTCAAAAAGCATATCGTCTCCATGATCGGCGGGGACGCGCTTGAAAACGATCAATACGTCCGCATGGTCAGCCGCCGGCATTACGACCGCGTGATGGGGCTGATCGACCCCGAAAAGGTCGTCTTCGGCGGGAAGGGCAATCCCGAAACGCTGCACATCCAGCCGACGATCATGGATGGCGTGACCGCGCAGGACGCCGTCATGCAGGAGGAAATCTTCGGCCCCGTTCTCCCTGTGATCGCCTATGACAGCATCGACGAAGCCGTCGAATTCGTCCGCAGCCGCGAGCATCCGCTGGCGCTGTATCTGTTTTCCGAGGACAAAACAACGCAGGAGCGCTTCCTGCGCAGCGTACCCTTCGGAGGCGGCTGCCTGAACGACACCATCATCCATCTGGCCACCAGCCGGATGGGCTTTGGCGGCGTCGGCCAGAGCGGCATGGGCGCCTACCACGGCAAAAAGAGCTTCGAGACCTTCAGCCATGAAAAGAGCGTCGTCAGCAAATCCACATGGATGGATCTGCCCGTGCGCTATATGCCCTATTCCGACGTCAAGGATCGTCTGCTCCGTCTCTTCCTCCGATAAAAAGCAGCATGAACCCCGGCTCATCCTAAGCCGGGGTTCATGTCGTTTTTCATTCATTCGCCGATAATGCTTGGCAGGATCTTTTTCACCATCAACAGATCTTCCGGGCTGCGCTTGATCCACGAGGAAATCAGCGATCCATGCACCATCGCAAAAATCGCCTGCGCCTTGATCAGGCTCTCGTCATGATCGAACCCGTGCTGCATCAGAAAATCGACATACAGCTGCTGCCATTTTCCATAAATCTGCCGGCAAGTTGTCTGCACGCGCTCGTCGAGATAGACCGATTCGATCGCAATCATCGACATCAGCAGCGACGCAAAGCTGCGCTTGTGCTCAAACCCATCGGCAAGGCGGTCAAGCATACATTCGAAAGAAGCCAGCGCCGTCGGGTGGATCAGCATTCTATGCGTAATGCCGTACTCCATTTTCCGATAGCTGTATTCCAGTACCTCCTGAATCAGCTGGATCTTGCCATCGGGGAAATAATAATAAAAGCTTCCCTTCGGAATATCGCAGCTTTTGAGCAGCTCCGAAAGACCGAGTCCATAGTATCCCTTTTCCGCAAACAGCATGGACGCCTTTTGCAGAATCAATTCCTTCTTATCCATATCTTTTATTATAAAACCACGAAATCCCACTGTCAAGGCAAAAAGCCGGGACGCAAAAGCGTCCCGGCTTTTTCAGGAAGGAAAGCTTCATTCATTACTGAGCGATCGCAGTCGCAGCAGCCAGACCGGCGTTATGGCCGGAGCAGATCGCATACGCGAACAGGCAGCCGCCCATGTACACGTCGCCCTGATGGCCGCCGATAACCTCGCCCGCAGCGTACAGGTTCGGGATCGGCTCCTGATTCACATTGAGCACCTGCATATCGTCATTCACATGCAGGCCGCCCAGAGAGGCGTAGTAACGGATATGCATCTGCATCGCATAGAACGGGCCCTCGGTGCTCTGCGCAGCCTTGATGGTGCGGCCGAACTCGTCGGTGCCCTGAGCAGCAGCGACCTCGTTGAACTTCGCGGCGGCAGCCACGACAGCCTCAGCCGGGACGTTCAGCTTGGCGGCCAACTCCTCGAGGGTAGCGGCGGTCTTGAGTACCGGCTGACCGACATAGTCGTCCTTGAGCCACTCGGCGATGTCTTCCATGGAGTAGATCTTGGAACCGGTCATGCCGGCGTTGAAGCCGTCAAACGCAGCCTGATCCATAACCAGGAACTGGAAGTCGTTCTTCTTCATCTCCTGCATGATGTCCCAGGCATTGGCCACTTCGTTGACGAAGCGCACGCCGTCCTGGTTCACCATGAAGCCGCCCGCAGCATACGCCTTGGAAACGCCCGGGTTGCAGTACTGGCCCAGGCCGCTCGGCTTGATCATGGAGTTCGGCTGGGTGTTGATCAGCTCCATGGAGATCAGATCAGCATTCAGCGGCTCGACCATCTTGATCGCGTCGCCGGTCGCGCCGGCATGGCCAGCGTAGACAAACTTCTTGTACTCGTCCGGAACCAGCTCGTCATTGGCGCCGTAGCCGCCGGTGGCGAGGATGACCTTCTTGGCGTTGATGGTGTAGGCCTTGCCGTTGCCCTCGGCCTTCACGCCGACGACAGCGCCGTTATCGACGATCAGCTCGGTGCCCGGGGTGGAGAGCATCAGCACGCCGCCCTCAGCCTCGAACTTCGCGGTCAGGTTCTTCACGACGCCAGCGCCGCGTCCCTCGCCGGAGAAGGAAGCGGACGGGCCGTCCTTGCGCACATACGGAATGGCGGCGCCGTCTTCGGCGACCAGCCAGTCAAACGCGGTGCCCAGCGTACGGGCAAAGTTCTCAACGGTCGGCAGGTGGTTCTTGTTGTGGCCGTTGGTCGTGATCTGCGCGATAAAGTCCTCAGCGGTCTCGGTGGAGCCGGACTCGATGGACCACTTGGAGCCGGTGGCCTTGGTGCCGGCGCCGGCCATGGCGGAAGCGCCGCCGGTCATGCCGGTCTTCTCCAGCAGGATGACCTTCGCGCCGCCCTGCAGCGCCTTGATGCCCGCGCTCAGACCCGCAGCGCCGCCGCCCAGGATGACGACGTCGGTATCGAGGGTCTCCTCGACGAGCTCGCCCTTGACGACCGCAGCGGTCATCGCAGCCATATCGGCGCCAGCCGCCTCGAGCGCGGCGGTCATGGCCGCCTTGAACGCGTCAGAGGTCACCGTCGCGCCGGCGATGGAATCCACGCCGATGGTCTGGTTGGCCACAACAGCGTCCACCAGCTGCGGCAGCGCCACAGAGCCGATGCCCTCGGTCTCAGAATGTTCGACAACTTCGATCGCGGTGATCTTCTCCGCGTCGACGGTCACCGCCAGCTTCACGTCGCCGTGGAAGCCCGGAGCGGCAGCTTCGTAGGTGCCCGCAGTCATGGCCATCGCGCTGACAGCGCTGATCACCATGAGCATCGCCAGCACAAGCGCAGCAAACTTCTTCATGATTTCTTCCTCCTTTTTCATACCCGGCCGAACTAGACGACCGGTCTACTTGTATATCATAACACACGCGTCCGATTTTGTCAATATATTAACATTCATCTTGTCCGGAAATCTCCCGGGATCCGCATGCCAAAGGCAGCCCGGGTGCTCTGTGCTGTGCCCGCAGCGCGAAAGAGCGCAGTTTTCCAGGCAGCAAAAAAGCCTCCGGATATTCCGGAGGCTCTCTGTTTGTGATTACTTCGCAGCAGCGGCCAGACATTCTGCCACGGCCTTCATGATGCGGCCGGAGGTCAGCGTCGCGCCGGCAACCGCATCGACGGAAGCGTTGTTCGCCTCGACGATCGCCTGCGGGATCTGTTCCAGCGCGCCGGCGGCCAGCGCCGGGGTCTCGTGGTTCTCGACCACTTCAACAGCAGCGATCCTGCCGCCCTCGATCACGGTCTTCACGGTCATCGGGCCTTCCTGGCCGTCAACGGTGGCGGTGTATTCGCCGTCGGAAAGCGCCGCGCTCATGTCAAACAGCTCGCCGACAGCGCTTTCCTTCACGAAGAGCGCTTCGTCCAGCAGGTTGGCGGCCGCCTTGACCGCGTAGCCCTCGGCCGGCTCGTTCGCCATCGCATGGCGCGCAGCGATCTTGCCGAAGACGATCGGGCCCATGACGCCCGTGCCGCCGGAAACAAACTTGCCCCAGATGCCGCCGACGGTTTCGCCCGCCGCATACAGACCCGGAATCGCATTGCCGGTCTCGTCGAGAACCTGCATGTCCGTATTCGCGGTCACGCCGCCCAGCGTCATGACGCACAGCGCATGCAGACGGATCGCATAGAACTTGTCGCCCTCGATCTTGTTGGTGCAGAAGTTATAGGAATTGACGGTGCCGTCGTAGAGGCGGCCAAACTCATCGGAAGCGCCCGCTTCGACAGCGGCGTTGTAGGCTTCCACGGTCTTGAGCAGGTTCTCCGCCGGCACGCCGATCTTCGCGGCCAGCTCCTCAAGCGTCGCGGCGCTCTCCACAACGTGATAGCCGCGCATGGTCTCATCGGCGAAGTACGCGTCATAGAAGTACGCGCCGTTGTTTGCGCGCAGATCCTCGACGATCTTGTCGGTGAAGATGTCGTACTGAACAGCATTGGGCTGCTCCTCCAGCGCAACCTCGCGGATGGACGGGTTGGCTTCGGTCTCGTTGCAGAAGCGCTCGCCGTTCTGGTTGACGACGATGCCGCCGGTCTTCCAGGTGTAGGTGGAAGCAATCGAGCCGGTCTTCGGGTTGTCCTTGCTGACAAGGCCCATCGGGAACGTCGGGATGGCGTCCATCGCGGTCAGGCCCGCGCCGACCTCCTGCATCATGCGCAGGCCATAGCCGTCCGCGCCCGCCGCGCCGCCGGCGAGGTAATAACCGCCATAGGGCACAAACTCCGCCATCAGCTTGCCGTTGGAGGAATAGCCGCCGGTCGCCATGATGACGGCCTTCTTGGCGGTGTAGGCCGTGCCGTCCTCGGCGACGACGGTGAGCACCTGGCCCTTGTCGTTGGCCTTGAGGGAAACGGCCTTGGTGTTCAGCTTAACCTCAATGCGGCCGTCGGCCTTCACGAGGGTATCGAGCACCTCGTGGGCGGCGGACTTATAGTTGGCCGGATCCTTCGGGCTCGCCTTGTAGGTGCGCTGAATGGAATAGAGCGCATGCTCCGGCGCAAACACGGCGCGCGCGCCGGTCGCACGGTCGGCAGAGAACTTGCAGTCCTTCAGGCCGCTCTCATAGAGCCAGTCGAAGACCTGCGCAGCCTCGTTCGCATAGGTACGGATGAGCGCTTCGTTGGGCTGGCCGCCGAAGTCGTCGCCGTTGTTGATGATATCCGCGACATAGGAATCGACGGTATCCTCGATGCCGTCCTCCTTCTGGATGATCGTCCCCGCAGCGGACATGGAGCCGCTGGTATAGTTGAGCGCGCCGCCGGTTTTGGCGGTCATCTCCAGCACGATAACCTTCTCTGCGCCCTGAGCAGCAGCCTCAAGCGCAGCGGACAGGCCCGCGCCGCCCGCGCCGACGATCACGACGTCCGCCTCTTCGGCCATCGCCGGGATCGCGCACGCCAGCACAAGCAGCGCCAGCAGCAGGGAAATCAGCTTCTTCATGGTTGGTTTCCTCCTGTTTGTCGATTGATGTGCATCTGTGTACACGAATGTCCGGGCTGCAAAGCGCCTTCGGCGGTATGCCGTCCCGGGCGCCCGCCCGCATTGCCATTATACACCATCAGGAAGTTGCAAGGCAAGCCAGATTGACAAGTAATTGTCATACTCACTCTGCTTTCTGCAATTTTACGCGAACTCTTCCGGATTTCGCGCCGGCAGCATCCATCCCTGAAAACGGCACATTCCAAAGCCGAAGCCTGCGCAGCCCTCCCCGCTGCAAAAACCGGTTGCCCGATGCGCCGGATGCTGATATAATATATATAGCGACACTTTGCTTCGAAAGGAATCAATATACATGAAAACACCGAGATACGCCGCGGCCTTCCTTGCCGCCCTGTGCCTGTTTGCGGCCCCTGCCGCCATGGCGGAGGACACGCAGGCCATGCTCGAGGACAGCTATAAGGCAGGCTATCTGCAGACCGCCAAACAGGCGAATCTTCGCAAGCTCCCCGACAAAAAAAGCGCCATGATCGATCAGCTCTCCGGCGATACGCTTGTCGAGGTGCTCGATACCACCGAAACCGGCTGGGTGCAGATCCGTGTGGCCAAGACCGGACGCAAGGGCTATATCATGGCCGAGCTGCTCGAGCCCGTCCCCTCCCCGACGCCCACGCCCACCCCGACGCCGACCCCTTCCCCCACGCCGACGCCCTCCCCCACGCCCACGGCCACGCCTGTACCCACGCCCACGCCCACGCCGACCCCTTCCCCCACGCCCGAGCCGACGCCCCTTTACTATGAGGAGACGCAGATGGGCCGCACGCTCATGCCCACCAACCTGCGTAAGACGCCGGGCGGCCAGCGGCTGGACGGCTATCAGGGCAACGAGCGTCTGTCGATCTTCGGCGAGATGGAGCACGAGGGCGAGTTGTGGTACGTCGTCGAATGTGAAGACGGCGCGGAGGGCTTCATGCTCGCCGAGCTCGTCCGTATGATCGTCCCCGCAGTGCTGACGGAAGTGCCCGCCGAGGAGGTCCGCGACAAATACCCCGTGATCGGCTGCGATCCGATCGAGGAAATCACCAGCCTCGAACCGTTTGAATACACGCAGGAGGAACTCGCCCAGTACCGTACGCTAACCGTCGACGACAGGAACGAAGACGTTCTGCGCCTCAAGCGCAGGCTCTACGAGCTGGGTTACTTCGCCAAGCGGAACGACAACTCGTTCTACACCGAATCCACCGCAGACGTCATCAGGCGCTTCCAGCGCGACAACGGCCTGCCCGTCACCGGCGACGCCGATCCGCACACGCAGGCCATGCTCTATGACGATCGTACCCTCGCGCGCGAGGGCAGCGAGCAGGAGGTCAAATACCTGACCAACACGCGCGAGGATACGCTCTGGATCCAACGCGCGGAAACCGGCAGCCATTCCTTCTACGGCAGCGTGCAGATCAGCCTGCGCAACAACACCGGCGGAAAGATGACCGCCTTCGGCCTGAAGATCATCCCCTACATGTCCGACGGCACGCCCGCCGACATGGCCGATACCTTCGCCGAGGAGATCGAGCGCGAGTATACCATGAACCGCATCTCCATCCCCGACGGCAGATCCTATTCCGACTTCTATGATCCCGCCGAGGATGACGACGGCGGCGACGTGGTCTATGACGACTGGGTCACCGACGAATGGATCGAGATCTTCGGACCGGACGCCTTCGTCTCCGGCGGCGGCAGCTCAAGCCGTTTCCCGCATCACTTCGAGGTCAGCCGCAAGATCTACTTCTCCGGCGCGCAGGTCGCCGTGACCTGGTATCGCTCCGGCGGAAAGAACGTCTACATCGACGACGACCAGCTGGTCTTTGTCGAGGCGGATGCCGGCGCGGGCGACAGCCATATCCGCACCCTTCCGATCGAAATCACCGACGAGGAGCGCGAAAAGGCGCAGTGGGAGATGGGCGTCGTCACCCGCTATGTCCTGCCGGTCTATCAGTCGCATTACGGCATCCCGCAGGGTGCATGGATCAAGTCCGTCGAGGAGAATTCTCCGGCGGAGGACGCGGGCCTCAAGCCCGGCGATGTGATCGCCGGCATTGGCGACATCACGATCCTCGGCGACGCGACGCTGCGCAAGGCGCGCGCCGCCGTCGAGCCCGGGGAAAACATGGTCATCACCTTCTGGCGCGAGGGCACCTATTACCAGACCGAGCTCGTCCGCCCGCAGGAAGAAGCCGAATAAACCAGCCTTCCCAAAGGATGATACTCATAAGGCAGTCAACAGGCACAGCAGTACGGTCTGCTGTGCCTGTTCTTGTATGTTCGATCACATTATGATAGTATATAACCAGTTAGATAAGCTTGAATTTGACGAAGGAGATGTGCAATGAGCAACAAAGACATTATAAAATATTTTTACGAAGTGGTTGTCTCCGAAAACCTGCTTGATGAGCTTCATAAATACATCTCAGAGGACTGTGTGCAAAGAGTTGGAGAAAAA
>JAFSCW010000090.1 GCA_017436605.1 Clostridia bacterium
GCGCGGCAGGGTGAACGCCTTGATCGGCAGATTGGCCTTGACGATCTTGTTCATCTCCGCCTCGATCTTGGCCAGCTCGCCGTCGGCAAGCTTCACATCGCCCAGATCGACGTCATAATCGAAGCCGTTCTCGGTCGCCGGGCCGTAGGCAAAGTGCGCCTGCGGATAGAGATTCCTGACCGCCTGCGCAAGGATGTGCGCCGCCGTGTGGCGGATCACATGCAGTTCCTGCTCCTGCGGGCACTCGCCCGTCGTGCCGTCCTTGTAGATGATCTTCATAACGATACCTCTCCTTGTCTAAAGACATTTTGCTGAGAGACGAAAAAACGCCCGTCCCTCAAAAAACTCGAGGGACGAGCGGAAAATATCTGCCCGTGGTTCCACCCTGATTGGTGCTCTTTGCCGCTGTATCGCGCGCCTCGCGACCCGATCGGAAGGTGGTCTTCGCCGCTTCGCTATGCCGATGCGCTTTCAGCCGGCGGCGCATCTCTCTTTGGGCTAGCCTGAATCGGTTACTCTTCTTCGTCATTTCGGATACGAACAGTATAGCCGCGAAAGGCAGGATTGTCAAGTGAGAAAAGCAGGATGCCGCTTAAAACAGCTCGTCAAGCAGCAGGTAGTAGCGCATCTTTTCATCGTCCGGCTTCAGGCCGAGCGCATCAAAAAGCAGCTGCTGCGAAAAGCCGTCATATCGGACGCCGTATCTCCCGTCTGCATTGTGCAGCAGGCTCCGGCAGCACAGCGCGATATCCTGCCACGGATCCGCAGCGCCCGCTCTGCCCAGATCAATTAGACCCGTCAGCCTGCCCTGATCAAAAAAGATATTCGGCAGACAGAAATCGCCATGGGAAAAGACCAGCCGCTCCGGCGGGCGGTTCCCCTCCAGCCAGCGCAGCAGATGCTCCGGCGAGGCAAAGCCGCCCGGGCCGAACGTATCGGGCTCGGCGCTTCCCATATCCACAAGGCCGCGCTCCACATTGCAGCGCGCCATGCGCAGCTTTTCGTCCAGGCCGTTTCGCACCGGACAATCCCCGGTATCAATCGACCACATCGCATGCAGCGCATCCGCCAGCAGCGGGATCAGCTCGCCAGGATTGTTCATATACCGGGGAGAGCACGCCATCTCGCCGCGCACGCGGGTCATCAGCAGATAGCTCGTCCCGTCCCGAATCTCTCTTTCGAGAAGATCCGGCGCGGAAAGCCTGCCGCTTAGCCATGCCATCACAGCAGCAGCGTTTTGTGCCTCCTCGCCGTCCGGCTCGATTTTGAGCACCATGTCCTCAAAGAGCAGGATGGATGAGCCCGATTTCCCGATATCGTCCCGGACATAGGGCTTTCCGGCGATGTGTCTTCGGATTCTCTCAGGCAGCTCCATGCGCATCATCCTCTTTATCCGTTCTGCTTTTCCTGCCGTCTCAGCTGCGTAATATACAGGCTGTGGTACACGCCGCCCGCCGCAAGGAGCTCCTCATGCGTACCCTGTTCGACGACCTTGCCGTGGTCGATCACCAGGATCATATCCGCCTGTCGGATCGTCGAAAGCCTGTGCGCGATGACAAAGGACGTCGTGCCGTCCATGAGCCGTTTGGTCGCCTGCTGGATCATGCGCTCGGTTTCCGTATCGACCGAGCTCGTCGCCTCGTCCAGAACAAAGATCCGCGGCTTTGCGATAATCGCTCTGGCAAAGGAAATCAGCTGCTTTTCGCCGGTGGAGAGGTTATCGCCGCATTCGCCGACGTCCGTCTCATAGCCCCTGGGCAGCTTCGCCGCGATCCTGTCCGCGTTGACAGCACGGGCAGCAGCCTCCACCTCTTCGTCCGTCGCGTCCGGCCTGCCGTAGCGGATGTTCTCCCGGATCGTGCCGGAGAACAGATGCGGCTCCTGGAGCACATAGCCGATATGGCTGTGCAGCCAGAGCTGGCTCCTCTGCTGTACGTCCACGCCGTCGATCAGCACGCGGCCGCCCGTCGGCTCGTAGAATCGGCAGGCCAGATTCACCAGCGTCGACTTGCCCGCGCCGGTTTCGCCGACGAACGCCACCGTGCTCCCCGCCGGAACATGCATGGAGAAATGCGAGAGCACCTCTTCGCCGCCGTCCGGATAGGTAAAGGATACGTCCTCAAACGTCACCTCGCCGTGCATCGGCTCCCAGTTCTCCGTCTTCGGCGCAAAGCAGTCGCCGTATTTCGCCTCGACCTCCGCGTTGTCGGTGACGGTCGGCGTCTCATGAATCAGTCCGGATACGCGCTCGACATTCGCCTGAAGCGAAATCAGCTGGGAGATGCGCGCCGCCTGCCAGCGGAAGGACTGGAATAGACCCGTTGCATAGGTCATGAACGCGCTCAGCACGCCGAGGGTGACCTCGCCGCCCTGCACCATATGGCCGCCGCGGTAGAGCGTGACGCTGGCCGCAAGCGTGCCGCAGAGCACGATCAGCGGAACATAGATCGCGCGCATGCGCGCATGCAGGATACCCGCGCGAGCCGCCCGGGAGGTAATCTCCTCGAACTCCCCGCAGAGCTTGTCCTCCAGCGCGAGCGTTTTGCTCGTCTTCGCGCCCATAATGCCCTCGTTGTATCCGCCGGTGATTTTCGAATGTTCCGCGCGCACCTGCCTGTTGAGGACAATCAGCTTCTTCTGGAAATAGAACGTCAGCAGCACGACGATCGGGGCGATGACCAGAAGCGTCACCGCGAGCTTGAACGACAGACGCGCCATCACGCAGAAAACGCCGATAATATACGCAAAGCCCCAGAGCGTATCCGAAATCGTCCACGCCATCATCTCCGCGATCTTGCTCGTATCGCTCATCACGCGCGAGAGATTGTGGCCCGCGCTGGTGGTATTGTGGTAATCGAGGCTCAGCCGCTGCAGATTGACAAAGCAGGCGTCGCGCAGATCGCGGCAGGAATATGCCTCGCACTGCATGCAGCCCTTGAAATACAGGATGATCAGCGCCAGCTGCACGACGCCGATGACCGCGTAATGCGCAGCATACCCGCCAAAGCCCTCGAGCGAACCGACCGTGATGTATTCATCCACGACCCGGCTCTGCAGAAGCGGCAGATAAAAATCAATAAACGCCAGCGCAATATTGGAAACGACAGAAAGCCAGAACGCCGGCCACGCTTTTCTCGTCGTCGGGATCAGCTTCAGCCAGGGTTTCAGGGAAAACGCCTTGCTCTGCACTTGATCAGCCATCGGCTTCCGCCTCCCCTCTTGCGCTCTGCATCGCGGCCGTTCTCGCATAGACACCGCCCTGCCTGATCAGCTCCTCGTGCGTGCCGCGCTCGATAATCCGTCCCTCGGAGAGCACGATAATCTGATCCGCCGCCTGCAGCGTCGAAACGCGGTGCGCAATCAGCACGAGCGTCGAGCCGCCCGCCGCTTCGCGCAGGCGCATGCGGATCGCCTCGTCCGTCTTCGCATCCACAGCGGAGAGCGAATCGTCAAAGACCATCACCGGCGCGCCGGAAAGCAGCGTACGCGCGATGGCCGTGCGCTGCTTCTGTCCGCCGGAAAGCGTAACGCCGCGCTCGCCGACGATGGTATCGTAGCCTTCCTTGAATTCCTGAATCGAATGATACAGGCAGGCGTCCTTTACCGCCGCATCCACCTGCTCCTGGTCTGCATCAGACGCGGCAATCATGATGTTTTCCTTCAGCGTACGCGAAAAGAGGAACGGCTGCTGCAGCACGACGCCCACGCCGCGGCGCAGCTGCGCCTGATCCATCTCCCGCAGATCCACGCCGCCGATGCGGATTGCGCCCTGCTGCGGGTCATAGAGTCTGGCCATCAGCAGCGCGATGGTGCTCTTGCCGCTGCCCGTTTCGCCGAGGATACCCAGCGTCGAGCCGCCCGGGATGGTGAAGCTCACATCCCGGAGCACAGGCTGCTCGTCATAGGCAAAGCTCACATGATCAAAGCAGATATCGCCATGCATGTCCGCCGTCTTCGGGTTTTCCGGCGCATGCTCCTCGTCGGATTCGATGATATAAAGCAGACGGTCGATGGACACGCCTACCTTGCTCATATTCGTGATCACGCGGCACAGACCGCGGACAGGCCAGTTCATCTGCTTGGTGTAGTTGATGAACGCCAGATACGTGCCCAGCGTGATTTCCCCGCCGACGCACATATGCACGCCCAGGAGAATCACCAGAAACAGCTGCACAAAGCTGACCGTATCGCCGAAGGTCCAGAACGTCGTCATCATCCGGCCCATCTTCAGCCAGAGCGTGGTATGGGTCTCGTTGCGGCGGCGGAATTTCTCCAGCTCGTCGCGCTCGCGGCCGAACGCGCGCACCACGCGCACGCCGGTCAGATTCTCCTGCACGATCGAGGACAGCGCGCCCTCCGATTCATCAAACGCCGTAAAGCTCCTGCCGATTTTCCGGTGATAGTACATCGACGTGCCGATGACCAGCGGCACAAAGGCGCAGGCCAGCAGCGCAATCTTCACGTTCATGGTGAACATCATCGTCATGTACACCGCGATAAGGAACACCGTGCTGACAAACTCGACGATCTGATCGGCAATAAACGCGCGGACGACCTCCACGTCGGAGGTGCAGCGCTGGATGATATCGCCCGTTGGATTCTTCGCATGCCAGCTGTAGGGCAGGCGCTGGATATGGCTGTAGAGCGAGTCGCGCAGCGACTTGACAAAGCGCTCAGAGCCCTTGGGCAGACTGGAGTCGTGGATAAAACCCACGGCAAACTCCAGCACGGCGACGACCGCCGCCAGCGCGCAGGAGGCGGCGAGCATCTTTCCCGGCTCCAGCGCAGCCAGCCACGACGGAAGCCCCGCCGTTTCGCCCAGCAGCACGCCGTCCACCGTAAAACGGATCACCTGCGTGAAGACCGTTTTGAGGATAGTCGCCGCAAACGATGCCAGCACGCCGACCGCAAACGCAGACGCAGCCGGCCGCAGATGACGCAAAAGCAGCCGCGTCTTTTTCGTAAATCCATGTTTCTTCTTCATAATCCCTTATCCCATCATGTCTTCCATCCGTCATTCCGCCTCAGAGCGAAGCGCTGGATCCATCCCCCGTCCCGCCTGACGACAGCGCAGAAACAAGCGCCGCCTTCCAGATTTCTTTCTTCTTGTTATAAGGCATCGTATACGCCGGACTCGTGCTCGGCATGCGGCAGATCCGCCGTCCGCCGGCAAATCCGGCTTTAAGGAACATGCTGTGCGCCGCTGCGCCGTTGCACAGCACCGTGTGAATATGCGGACATTCGGCAAACAGCGCAGAAAAATCGTTGTATGCGATATCGCGCATGCTGCTGTCCAGACTCCCTTCCCGCTCACAGGCGGCTGCCGCATCCCACAGCGCAAGGCCGCTTTCCCGGATCAGCGCTTTCCTGACTTCGTAGTCGTCCGCCAGCGGCTTGCCGAAAACATCGAAGAGAATCGGCCAGAACGCGTTGCGCGGATGCGCGTAATACTGCGCATCCGCAAGCGACTTGACGCTGGGCATCGAGCCCACGATCAGCACCCGTGCCTGTGGCGCATACACCGGCGGGAAACAGCGGCAGATCATACGCGCACGATATCGAAGCCCGCCGCGCGTCCCATGCGGTTCATCACCGCAAGGCCGATGCCCGTGGCCTCAACCGCCTCGCAAAGCGCAACCGTTTCTCCGCGCTCATCGAGCTCCCGCAGGCAGGCAAAGAGCCGCGCAGCCGCATCGCCCGCATGGCATGCGCTGCCCAGGCTGATGACGGTCCGCTCGCCGAAGTCGTGCTCGTCAAAGCCGAGAATTGCCGGCCGTTCGCCCGCAGCCAGCGCCTCATCGTAGCGTGCGCAGATCGCCGCGATCACGTCCTCCTGCGCGCCGTCGAAAATCACCGTCTTCGCCGCAGGCGCATAATGCTTATACTTCATGCCCGGAGAGCGTACAATATCGCCTTCGGCAAGCGGACTCATGACATGTTCATCGACCGACACGCTGCCCAGCACCGCTTCCACCATCTCCGGCGTGACGCCGCCGGGACGCAGAATCACCGGGCGCTCGCCCGTCGCGTCGATCACGCTCGATTCGACGCCCACCTCGCAGCTGCCCCCGTCGAGGATCAGCGGAATTCTGCCGTCCATATCCTCAAAGACATGCTGCGCGGTCGTCGGGCTCGGCTTGCCGCTGCGGTTGGCACTCGGCGCGGCGATGGGCCTGCCCGCCGCCGCAATCAGCGCGCGCGCCGCCTCGCTGGCCGGCAGGCGGATGCCGACGGTATCCAGCCCCGCGCTCACGCAGTCGGGAATCCTGTCGCTCTTGGGCAGAATCAGCGTCATCGGCCCCGGCCAAAATGCGTCCATCAGCTTCCTCGCCGCCGCCGGAATCGCGCGCACCAGCGGCGCAATTTCATCGATAGACGACACATGGACGATCAGCGGGTTATCCCCCGGACGCCCCTTCGCCTCGAAGATTTTCCTGACGGCCTGCTCATCCAGCGCATTCGCGCCCAGACCGTACACCGTTTCCGTGGGCATGCCGACGAGCTCACCCTTACGGATGAGCTCTGCAGCCTCCTCAATCGCCTCCATAGAGACGGGCTTTACCTGTGTATGCATCCCAATTCCTTCTTTAATCAATAATCCCCTGTCATACGCCGCGACGTCTCAGATCGACGTACCCAGCCGCCTGAGCTGCTCCTGCTGATCGTTTACGATCAGCTCGTCGATGATCTCATCCATATCGCCGTCGACAAACGCTTCGATCGAATAGATCGTCTTTCCGATTCTGTGGTCCGAAACGCGCCCCTCATTAAAATTATAGGTGCGGATGCGCTCGCTCCGATCGCCTGTGCCGACCTGCGCGCGGCGCTCGCCCGCATAGGCGGCGTCCTTCTCGCCCTGCAGGCGTTCATAGAGCCTGGCGCGCAGGACGCGCATCGCCTTTTCCTTGTTCTTGAGCTGGCTCTTCTCGTCCTGGCAGGTTACGACCACGCCGGTCGGGATATGCGTGATGCGCACGGCGCTGTCCGTCTTGTTGATATACTGACCGCCATGGCCCGAAGCGCGGTACACGTCGATCCTCAGATCGCCCGGGTCGATTCGCACATCGACCTCCTCCGCCTCCGGCAGCACCGCAACCGTCGCCGTCGATGTCTGACGCTTGCCGTTGCTTTCCGTGACAGGGATGCGCTGGACGCGATGGACGCCGCTTTCATAGCGCAGGCGGCTGAACGCGCCCTCGCCGCTGATGGTGAAAACCGCTTCCTTCACGCCGCCCAGCTCGGTCATGTTCGCATCCATCATCTCGACCCGCCAGCCACGGCGCTCCGCATAGCGGGTGTACATGCGCATGAGCAGCGTGCCAAAGAGCGCCGCCTCCTCGCCGCCCGCGCCGCCGCGGATTTCCATGACGACATTGCGGGAAGCGTTGGGGTCCTCCGGCAAAAGCAGGAGCTGAATTTCCCGCTCCATCCGCGGGATCTCTCCCTCAAGACAGGCAAGCTCCTCCTTCGCCATCGCCGCCATATCCGGATCGGACAGCATCGCCTGCGCCTCTTCCCGGCCCGAAAGCATCTGCGCGTAGCGGGCGACAGCCCTGTCCAGCGGCTCAAGGCGGCTGTGCTCGCGCATCAGCGCACGCCACTTTTCCTGATCCGAAACGACCTGCGGATCGGACAGGAGCATGCCCAGCTCCTCCATCCGCGGACGTACCCAATCAAGCCTTTCGAGCATCAGTCTTTCTCCTTCACGGCGTATACGACACGCCAGTTCTTGCCATAATCGCGGAGCGCATGCGGCGCGCCGATATGCTCCTCAAGCAGCGCCGATACGGCGTCCTTTTGCTTCCAGCCGATTTCAAAGAGCAGCACGCCGCCTTTTTTGAGGTGTCCTGCCGCCTCCCGGCTGATACGCCGATAGAAATCCAGCCCGTCCTCGCCGCCAAAGAGCGCGAGCTCCGGCTCCATGCAGACCTCCGGCATCAAGCTGCACATTTCCTCCGCAGAAATATACGGCGGATTGGAAACGATCACGTCAAAGCTTTCGCCCTCCAGCGCAGAAAAGCAGTCGCTTTTCAAAAACCGGACCGCTGCGCCGTTTCTTTGCGCATTATCCGCAGCGATTGCAATCGCCGTATCGCTGATATCCACAGCCGTCACGTCGCTTTCCGGCGCATGCTTTTTGATCGACACCGCCAGCGCGCCGGAGCCCGTGCCGATATCCAGCACGCGCATCCCCGGACGGATATGGCGCAGCGCCTCCTCGCACAGGATCTCCGTATCCGGCCTCGGGCAGAGCACGCCCGGCTCCACATGGAACCCAAGGCCCATAAACGCCGCTTCCCCGAGGATATACTGCATCGGCTCGCGCTGCTCACGGCGGGCAAGCATCGCCTCATAGGCAGCCGCCTGCGCCACCGGAAGAGAACGCATACCCTGCATGCGCATCATCAGCGCATCCTCGCCCAGCACATGCGCAAGCATCTCCCGGGCGTCATAATCCGCATTCGGCACGCCCGCCGCCTCGAGCCTCTCCGCGCCCGCACGGATCGCTTCCAGAATGGTCACGCCTGCGCGCCTTCCTTTTCTTCGTTCGTCTCTTCGCTGTTTTCCCCGCTGTTTTCTTTGGCCTTCGCTTCTTCCTCGCCGGTATAGAGGAAGACGTTCTCGCCCAGCTCGTCCGCATAGCGATCGGCGCCGGCCTTCGCCGCCTTCATCGAGGCGATCGCCACCTCGAGCATCGCGTCGTCCGGCTCGCGGGTCGTCAGATGCTGGAGCATCAGGCCCGGCCAGCGCAGCGCGCGCACGATGATATGATCGCCGGCATGCGCAAGGCCCTTGAGCACCTCATAGGATACGCCCGTGATAAGCGGCAGAATCAACAAGCTGCGGCCAAAGCGCGCCAGGAAGCCCAGCTTCTCAATGCCAAAGAGCAGATAGATCAGCTCATCCGCGACGGAACCGATCAGAATCGAGATGATCATCACCAGGAAGAGGAACGCGGTGCCGCAGCGCGGATGTAGGCGGGAGTGCCTGCGCGCGTTTTCCGGCGTCAGCTCCTCGCCCGCCTCGTTGCAGTAGACGGTCTTGTGTTCCGCGCCGTGGTACATAAACACGCGCTTGATCTCCGGCATCAGCGCCACCGCCCAGATATAGGCCACCAGAATCGCGATGCGCACAACGCCCGCCGCGAGGTTGATCAGAATCCGGCTGTCGATTACATGGCTGACCAGCGTCGCCGCCGTGCTCGGCAGGAAGACAAACAGGAACAGGCTCAGCACCACGGCCAGCACCATCGCGACCGCCATGACCACCTTATCGATGTTCGCGCCCAGCTTTTCGGCGAGCCACTTTTCGAACTTCGTCGGCTCCTCCTCGAGGATGCCCAGCATCTGCGTGCTCTTGTCGAGCGTCTGCATGCCCATCTTGAGCATGACGACCATGTTCACGCAGCCGCGGATGATCGGAAGGCCCATCCACTTATGCTTTTTGGCCGCCTGCTCCTTGTGCTCGCAGGTCACGTAGATCTTGCCGTCCGGCCTGCGCACAGCGATCGCCATGGACTCGTTTGCAGGGCTCTGCATCATCACGCCTTCCATGACGGCCTGACCGCCGATGTCCTGATACTTGATTGATTTCTTCTCTTTCATATGAATCTCCTTCTTTCCAAATCATGCCAATATTATCGGATGATGATATTCAGTCTTCAAGTTCTTTTTCCTGCTTTTTCTGGCGGTTGAGCATGTAGGTCATCATCACCGTCAGCAGCAGGAAACACAGCGCCGCCGTCAGCGCGCCGGAAACCAGCCCCGCCGCGATGCTCCCGCGAAGCAGCGCAACCGCCGCCGCGACGCACACGCCCGCGCCCACAGCCCAGATCGCATTGCCCTTCATGCTGGGCCTGCTGTTTTCGTCCCAAATACCGTGGCGCGCGTTGGCAATCATCATCACCACACTCACCGTCACAAGCACGGCAAGCTCGCCCGCCATCTGCGCGATCTGCGCCCCGAGGAAGAGCTGCACAAGCACAGCGCCGCACAGCAGCGCATACATCAGCCACAGGCCGAAGTGCTCGATGCGGTACATGTCCAGCATCTCGCGCTCGTCCAGCACAGATTTTCTCTTACCCAGCTTCATGCGCGCTTTCCTCCTCCCAGAACAGATCATTGAGCGTCTTGCCCAGCACCCGGCAGATCGCCACGCACAGCGCGAGCGAGGGATTGAACCGACCGGCTTCGATCATGCCGATCGTCTGCCGTGTCACGCCCACGCGCTGCGCCAGGTCTTCCTGGCTGAGATCGCAGCCCACGCGCGCCGCCTTCATCCTCAGATTTTTCACGGCGACATCCTCCTCTTCTTTACCTGCATTGATTATAGAATGTACGCGGCATTTTGTCAACTATATTTTACGTTTCATCCTCTATACTTTTCTTTTTGGGCATCAAAACAGCGCCGCGTTCCATTGCAGAACGCAGCGCTGTCCGTTATTTCGTTTCCTTTTCCGGCATACACGCCTGCACAGCCCGGGCAAGATATTCCAGCATATGCTGCGAATACCGGCAGACATACTGCGGCACGCCGTCGTAGTTTCCCGTTTCGTGCAGCGCTTTCGCCGCGCAGACATTGCAGGCCCCGCGCAGCGGACAGGCGCTGCATGCCGGAGCCAGCAGAATCTTATCCGCTTGTGTCTTGAGCGCTTCCCACGCCGCCTCAAATCCCATATCAAACACGGGAACGCGCGGCTCGGAAAGCATCACACACAGGCGCATTTCCCCCTGCCAATTGATGGTAAACGCGTTGTTTCCAGCGCCGCAGCGGATGCGCCCGGGTACGCGCTCGCCCATGGGCATATGCGTCGCCCGGTACAGCCGCTCCATGGCCGTCTGCATAAAGTCCTGCGGCGACAATTCCTGCTGCATCATCAGCACACGCAGGCGCGCCGCCTCCTCAGGCGAAAGACGCACGCCATCGTCAAAGTCTCTGTCCCGTTCCCGCGTCGCAGGATACATATAGGTATCCACATGCAGCGCAGCATCCAGTTCTTTTGCGATCTGCGCGATGCGCGGCGCATCCGCCTGATTGGCTTTCACGAGGCTGCCATTGATCTTCACATGCACATGCCGCTCGCGCAGAAGGCGGACGCCCCGCTTCGCCTTCCCGAAGCCGCCGGGATAACGGCAGAGATTGGCGTAGGTTTCCTCATCGCAGCCGTAGAGCGTGATGTTGATCCTGCGCGGCGGATATTTCCCAAAAAAGTCCGCCCATTCCTCGTCAATCAGCGTACCGTTGCTGTTGATCGTCAGCACGAACCCCATCTCGCGCAGCGCGAGATACAGTTCCCTGAATTCCGGATACA
>JAFSCW010000091.1 GCA_017436605.1 Clostridia bacterium
CTGACCGAGGGGTGTCGAACCCCGAGAGGAGATTCCCCTCACCTCCACCAAAACGAAAAGGCACCCTTTGGGGTGTCTTTTCGTTTTGAGATAAAAGGTGAGGGGAAACGAACCTGGCCCGGGAATGAATGACAGCCCAGTGGGCTGTCAGAGCCGGGCTGACCGAGGGGTGTCGAACCCCGAGAGGAGATTCCCCTCACCTCCACCAAAACATAAAAGACACCCATTGGGGTGTCTTTTTGTTTTGCAGATAAAAAAGGAGAGGGAGCGAACCGGCAGAGGATACACCCTGCTGCATGCAGGAATTGCTGTGCCGGCGGCGAATGTATATCCAGATATGACCGCCGGCTGCGGCGGCGGAAGAACGGAGGAAAAAGCATGGTCGAGGGAACGCGCTTTGATCTGCAGTATGATACGATGCCGTGGGACAGGGTGGACGCGGTGATTTTTGATATCGGCAATATCCTGATCCAGTATGCGCCGGATAACTTTATCAGCATCCTTTTCCCCGGCGATGAAAAGAAGCAGCGGGACATGATGGCGCAGGTCTATAACGGCCCGTACTGGCTCTGCTTTGATCGGGGAACGATGACCTACGAGGAGGCTGCGCGCAGGCTGCACGAGGAATATGGCTATGCCTATGAGGATTATATGCATGCGCTGATGGGCTGGATTGACATCAAGCCTGTGATGGAAGAGGGATTCCGCGCGGCGCGGCGCTGCAGGGCGGCGGGCAAGAAGCTCTATCTGCTCTCCAATTATCCGCAGGTGGGCTATGAGCGCATGCGGGAGAAGTTTGCGGCGTATTTCGGCGATCTGTTCGACGGCGGCGTGATCTCCTGCTATGTGCATCAGCTCAAGCCGGATGCGGAGATTTATCATACGCTGATGGAGCGCTATGGCTTTGCGGCGGATCGCGCGGTGTTTATCGACGACACGCTCAAAAATGTGGAGGGCGCGATGAAGGTCGGCATCCACGGATTCCACATGCATGAAAAGGGCATGCTGGATCGTTTCTTTATATGAAACGCTGTATAAACCACATCATGCCGGGCCCCGGATGGGGCGGGAGGAAGTCAATGCGAAATACCCTGAAAAAAGCGGCCGCTGCTGCGCTGTGTCTGTGCCTGTTTGCCTGCGGCGCGGCTGCGGAGGGCGGTCTGCTGGGCATGCAGATCAAGGATACGCCGGCGCCCGCGCCGGAGGCGACGGAACTGCCGGCCCCTGCGCCGCAGACGACGGCTTTGCCGCAGCCGGATAAGGCGCAGACGGCCGCGCTGTTCGAGCAGGAAATCACGCAGGAGGACATCGACGCCGCCCAGCTGGGCAGCCGGATTCTCTGGCGGGGCATGGAGGGCGAGGATGTGCGTCTGATGCAGCGCAGGCTCTGGCAGCTGGGGTATTATCTGGGCGAGCTCGACGGCATTTTCGGCCTGGGCACGCGCACGGCGGTGTATGGCTTCCAGCGTGCGCATAAGCTCGAAAAGATCGACGGCAAGGTCGGCCCTGAGACGATCGCGCGGATGTTTGCAGACGATGCGATTGTCAAGCCGACGCCGACGCCCACGCCCACGCCGACCCCCACGCCGACGCCGGAACCGACGGCAACGCCCATCCCCACGCCGGAACCGACGCCTACGCCGGATTCCGCGGGCGCGCCGTTTGCGCTGGAGGAGATGGAGGTTTATATCGACGAAAAGCCTGTCCGCCTGATTGTCGGCAGGGATGAGGCGGGCGAACTGCTCTATCCGCTGTGCGGCGTGCTGGGCCATATGTATTACGATGCGGCGTATGCCGACGGCAGCTGGCAGCTGGTGCACAGGGAAACGGGCGAGGAGATTGCGCTGATGACGGACGGACGGGACGGTCTGTGCATGAGCGCGATGGGCGCTGCAGACGGCGTCGTCTTCCTCGCGGATGCAGAAAGCCGTGTCTATGTGTACGGCGGCGAAGCCTATGTGACCGACGCATGGCTTGCGCAGCTCGGCGTCAAAGCGATTCTCGTAGGCGGCATGCCGGTGCTGGACTGAGCATGGGCGGCGGAGAGAACGGATGATAAAAGCGCCCGAAGGGGCGGTTTGGATGATCGGCAAAGCGATCTTTCTTTCCATGGGGAAGGAGGATCGCTTTTGTTTTTCTGATGGCCCACGCGGGTTTAAAGCTGCGTCTGACTGCGCAAAGAGAAGGACGGATCGCCCGGCGCTTTTTCTGCACAATTTGTCATAAAAATCCCGAAAAATAGGTTGACAAAATGTTAACCCCGGTGTACACTTGTACCCATCACAGCATAAGAAAGCATGCCATGCATGTGCCGTGGAGGGAAGATATGTCGCAGAATATGAGCGGCGTTCCAAATGAACTGGACGTCAAGGCGCAAAAGCTGATGGAGGAAAAGGACTCAGAAAGCAGAACGCGTGTCTTCACAGGACCGATGAGCAAGGTGCTGACAGGTATTCTGATCATCTGGACGCTTTTTCAGGTCTGGGCGAATACCTTTGGTATGATCGGCGCGGTCAAGCTGCGCACGGCGCATATCATGTTCCTGCTTCCGCTGGCGTTCATGCTCTATCCGACCTATAAAAAAGAACGCAGGCGCAGGAAATGCGTGCCTGTTTGGGACATGCTGCTGATCGCGGCGGCAGTAGTCGGCTTTGGCTACATCCTCTGGCGATACGATGCGCTGGCCAAGACGGGCAGGCTGAACAATACCGACGTCTGGATCGGCGTGCTGTGTCTCGTCGTAGTCTTTGAGGCAGCCAGACGCGCGAGCGGAAACCTCGCGATCATCGCGCTGATCTTCCTGTCGTATTTCGCCGTCTGGGGCAAATATATTCCCGGCACATTCGGCACCAGCTCGTTTACGCTCAAGCGCGTTGTCAAGGCGCTGGTCTGGGATACCAACGGCATCCTCGGCACGGGCGCGAACGTTTCGGCGACGTATATCTTCGTCTTCGTGCTCTTCGGCGCTTTCCTGAAGTATTCCGGCTTTTCGCAGTTTATCAATGACATCGCCCTGACGCTGGTGGGACGCTCCCCGGGCGGCCCGGCAAAGGTGGCGGTGATCGCCTCCGGCCTGATGGGCATGATCAACGGCTCGGCCATTGCCAATGTCGCCACGACCGGCACCATCACCATCCCGCTGATGAAGAAGACCGGCTATAAAAAGGACTTCGCCGCTGCGGTGGAGGCTGTCGCCTCGACCGGCGGACAATTCACCCCGCCGATCATGGGCGCCGTCGGCTTTGTCATGGCGGAATTCATGGTTGTCAGCTATACCAAGGTGATGCTCGCTGCGGCCATTCCCGCCTTCCTGTATTACCTTACCCTGATTTATTCCGTGCATCTGGAGGCCAAGCGCCTCGGCCTGTCCGGATTGTCCCCGGAGAATATTCCGCAGGCGGGCAGGGTGCTGCGCGAGCGCGGCCATCTGCTGATTCCGCTGGTCGTGCTCATGGCGCTGATGCTCATGGGCTATACGCCGCTGTTCGCGGCGATCGTGGCGATCTTTGTGACGATTCCGGTTTCCTGGCTGCGGAAGGATACCCGCATGGATCTCAAAACGATCGTCAGGGCGACGGTCGAAGGCAGCCGAAGCGCCATCGGCGTGGGCATCAGCTGCATCATCATCGGCGTGATCATCGGTTCGGTCAACATGACCAGCCTGGGCCTGAACTTCGGCAACCTGATTCTCAAGGTCGTCGGCGAAGGCCAGCTCTTCCTGGGCGGCCTGATGGTCATGGTCATGTCCACGATACTGGGCATGGGCGTGCCGGGCGTGGCGGCCTATGTGATCGTGTACGTCGTGGCGGTGCCTGTGCTGCGCGCCACGGGCGCGACCGAGATGGCGGCGAATATGTTCTGCCTGATCTATGCGTGCCTGTCCAATATCACCCCGCCGGTTGCGATGAGCTCGTATGTCGCTGCGGGCATTGCGGACAGCAACATGACCAAAACGTCGCTGATTGCCATGAAGCTGGGCATTGCGGGCTTTATTCTCCCGTTCTTCTTCCTGAACAACCCCGTTCTGCTCTATGGCAGCACGGAGGGCGTCGCGATGAGCGAAACCATCCGCGCGTTCCTGACGTCGTCCGTCGGCGTGCTGGCGCTTTCCGCCGGTCTTGCCGGCTTCCCGCTGCAGAAATACAGCAGGGGCGTAACGGCGCTGCGTCTTGCCTGCCGGGCGATGCTCATCGTGGGCGGCGTCCTGTTTGTCAATCCGACGCTCTCGACCGATATCATCGGTTTTGTGCTGATCGCCGCCGAGACCGCGATCGACAGGCTTGTGCTTTCCAGAGCGAAGGCCCTTGAAGCGGCCTGATTTTCCACCGGATACAGATGCAGGAGGAAACGCCCTGCATCCGCAATATAACGTCTCAAAAGAGAGAGGAGATCCACCATGAAAAAGATCCTTGCTTCTGTGCTGTGCCTGGCGCTGCTGCTGAGCGCATCCTGTGCGTTTGCGGCGGATATCAACTTCGTGACCGCCGGTACGTCCTCCACGTTCTATCCGATCAGCGCGACGATCGTCGGCCTGTGGAATGAGAACATCGAGGGCATGCGCGCGACCGCGACGCCGTCCGGCGGCGGCATCGACAACCTCAATCAGGCCTATGACGGCGAGGCTCAGATCGGCATCGCCAATGCGAATCTCGTCTATCAGGCGCAGGAGGGCCTCGCGTCCTTCGAGGGCTATGCCAATGACAACCTGCGCATCTTTGCCGGCCTTTACCTCAATCCCAATCAGGTCGTCGTCACCAAGGAAAGCGGCATCAACAGCATCGAGGATATGATCGGCAAGAAGATCTCCGTCGGCGCTGCCGGTTCCACCACCGTCGACGAGGCGACGGTGCATCTGTCTCTGCTGGGCAAGACGCTCGAGGACATGCAGACCGAATACATGGGCACCAGCGAGTCCGCCGATGCGATCAGCAACAAGCAGCTCGACGGCGTCTGGGTCATGGCCGGTACGCCGAACGCCGCCGTCACCCAGATTATGACCACCACCGAGGCGAAGATCCTGCCGATTCCGGCGGAGACCGTCGAAGCGCTGAAGGTCGACTATCCGTGGTACGCCGCTTCTGAAATCCCGGCGGGCACCTACGCCGGTCAGGACGAGGCTGTCCCGACTTCCGCCGTCAAGCTGACGCTGTTCATCACTGCCGACGTCGATGAGGAGACCGTCTATCAGATGACCAAGATTTTCTGGGAGAACTGGGACATGCTGACCGAGACCCACGCTGCGCTCAGGAAGGCTGATCCGAAGGAAGCCTGCAACGACGTTGCCGGCGTTGCGATCCATGAGGGCGCCGCGCGCTACTACCGCGAAATCGGTCTTCTGGAGTAAAATGCCGATTACGAAGACCGGAGGGCGCTTGTCCTCCGGTCTTCTTTGCGCATGCTGGCCGCATGGCCTATGAGAACAGGGAGGAAGAGGAATGAAGAAGATCGGCCTGGTGGGCATTTATTTTCAGGGCGCATACGATGCGCTCCATGCAAATGTTCCGGAAGGGTTTGAACTGGTGGACGTTCTGTCCAAAGACGCATACGACAGGCTTGCGGACTGCGAATACCTGATTTCGCGGCTGGATATTGATCCGGATATCATCCATTATACGCCGAATGTCCGCTTCTGGCAGCGCTGGGGCGCGGGCTTTGACAAGGTGGATCTGAAGGCTTGGGGCGAACGCGGGATTCCGATTGCGACCTGCCCGGGCGTCAATGCCGGCATCGTCGCGGAGCTGGCGATCATGCTGATGCTGGCGGGCTATCGCAACCTGCTGCAGATCAACCGCGATCTGCGCGCGGGGCATTGGCCGCGCTATGAATACTTCGGCCGCTCGTTCATGATCCGCGGGAAGACCGTCGGTATTCTGGGCCTTGGCCATATCGGCAAGAAGGTCGCGGCGCTGGTCAGCGCGTTCGGCGCGAAGGTCATCTATTACGATATCGAGCGGATGTACGAGCAGGAAGAGCGGTTCGGTTATGAATTCGTGGACTTTGAGACCTTGCTCAGGGAAAGCGATATCTTCACCATCCACTGTCCGCTGGATGAGACGACGCGTGGCATGATCGGCGCAGGCGAGCTCGCGAAGATGAAGCCTTCCTGCATGCTCATCAACACTGCGCGCGGTCCGATTGTCGAGGAGGCGGCGCTCATCGAGGCGCTGCGCGATGGAACGATCGCCACGGCCGGACTGGACACCTACGAAAAGGAGCCGCTTCCGGCGGATCATCCGCTGCTGACGCTGCCCAACGTCGTGGCCAGCGCGCATGCGGGCGGCAACACGAAGGACAACGACATCAACATGGTCAATTACGTGTATGCAAACATCGTCGCCTTTGATCAGGGGCGGCCGCTGAACACGGAGAAGGATATCGTCAACGCGCAGTATTTGAAGCGGTGAACAGCATAAATTCGCGCCCGGGTATGGCCTTCCCGGGCGCGATGCGGTATAATGATAAAAAACTGGAAGACGGGAGGCGAGGAACATGATTCTTCCTGAGGCGTTTGCGCAGGCGCTGAAGCTGGAAATCGTACAGCCCGGCTCCGGAAAGCCGATGCCCATCGAAGTGGCGGACGTCTGCCGGCCCGGTCTGCAGTTCGCCGGTTATTTCGGCGTGTTCGCCAATGAGCGCCTGCAGGTGATCGGGCGGACGGAGATGACGTATCTGGCGAGCCTGACCGAAGAGGTGCGCGCGGAGCGGCTCAAGAAGTATTTTTCCTACAAGATGCCCTGCATCGTGATTGCCCGCGCGAAGGAATGCAGCTGGCCCGATGCCCTGCTGGAAAAGGCCAGAGAGCATAGCGTGCCCGTCTTCAGCACGGAGGAGGAGACCAGCGCGTTCACAGGACGCGCGGTCGCTTATCTCAACGAGGCGCTGGCCCCGCGCGTTACGCAGCACGGCGTGCTGGTGGATGTGTTCGGCGTGGGCGTGCTCATCACCGGCGAGAGCGGCGTGGGCAAGAGCGAATGCGCGCTGGAGCTGATCAAGCGCGGGCATCTGCTTGTCGCCGACGACGTGGTGGATATCGCCTGCGTGGGCCATAAGCTGCGCGGCGAATCGCCGGAGATCGTCCGCGATTTCATGGAGCTGCGCGGTATCGGCATCGTCGATATCAAGCTGATCTTCGGTATCGGCGCGATTCTGCGCAAGAAGACAATCGACATGGTCGTCCATCTGGAATTCTGGACGCCGGGAAAGGATTATGACCGGCTCGGCGCGAAGGATAATACGATGGAGATTCTCGGCGTTCAGGTGCCGCTGATCAACGTGCCCGTGCGTTCGGGCAGAAACCTCGCGCTGATCGTGGAGATTGCGGCGCGCAACTGGCGGCTGAAGGCCGAGGGCTACAATGCCGTCAGCGAACTGGACAGGCGGCTTGAGAAGCTCTATGGCGGCAAGGCATAACGACATAAAACCATCGAAAGGATGAAAGCATATGTATTACATCGGTTTGGACGTCGGCGGAACGACCTTTAAGGCCGGCGTGGTCGACGAAAGCGGAAAGATCCTCGTCAAGGATGCGATGCCCACCGGCATCGAGCGCCCGTATCAGGAGATCATCGCGGACATGGCGGCTTTGTGCAAAAAGGTCGCTGCGGATGCGGGGCTTGGCATGGAGCAGATTGCGTCCATCGGCGTGGGCGTTCCGGGCATGTTCAACAACAGGACCGGCCGGATTCCCTTCTGCACGAACCTCGGCTGGCATGATATTCCGTTCGTCGAGGAAATGAAAAAGCATCTGGATACGCCCGTTTACGGCGACAACGATGCGACTGTCGCGGGCCTGGCGGAGTATATCGCGGGCGTGAGCGCGGGCATCGACAACAGCGTGTTCATTACCCTGGGCACCGGCGTCGGCGGCGGCATCATCATCAACGGCCGCCCGTATTCCGGCGCGCATGGCTGCGGTTCCGAAATCGGCCATATCATCCTGAAGATGGACGGAGAGATGTGCACCTGCGGCAACGAGGGCTGCTTCGAGCGCTATGCCTCCGCAACGGCGATCATCCGCGAGGCGAAGAAGGCCGTGGCCGAGCATCCGGAAAGCACGATTATGGAAAAGTGCGGCGGCGATGCGGAGAAGATCAACGCCAAGATCGTCATCGACGCGGCGAAGGAAGGCGACGAGACGGCCGTGAAGGTCTTCAACGGCTATGCCCGCGCGCTCGCGCACGGCATCGTGTCCATCATCAACATGATCGATCCGGAGGTCATCGTGCTGGGCGGCGGCGTGTCCGCTGCGGGCGAGTTCCTGCTGGAGGCCGTGCGCCGCGAGCTTGCGCCGATCATCTTCTTCAAGACCATGCCGTATGCGCGCATCGAGCTGGCGCAGCTGGGCAATGACGCGGGCATCATCGGCGCGGCCATGCTCGGCCGCAAGTAAGCGATGAACATTGCGGAATTCGGCGCATGGATTGCGCCGCAGCTTGAGCGCCTTGGCGGCGATACGGGCGTATATGTGAAGAACCTGATCACCGGCGAAACCTTCGCGCGCGGGGAGAACGTCCCCGTCGTTGCGGCGAGCGTGATCAAGATTCCGGTGATGATTGAGGCCTTCCGCGCGGCGCGCGCGGGTGAAATCGACCTTGAGGAGATACATGCCCTGAGGGACGAGGAGCGCCTGCCCTCCTGCGGCACGCTCAAGGCCATGCACACGGGCATTGAGATGACGCTGATGGATCTGATCAGGCTGATGATTATCGTCAGCGACAACGCGGCGACGAACATCATGATCAGGCGTGTGGGGATGGACCAAGTCAACCGCACGCTGCGCAGCCTCGGCCTTGAAAAGACGACGCTCAACCGCCTGCTCTTTGACCGGGAGGCGTCGAAAAAGGGCATCTGCAACTACATTACAGCCGGCGAAATGGGCCTTCTGCTGGAGAAGCTCTGGCGCGGCGAGGTCGTATCGCCGGAAGCCGACGCACAGATGATGGAGATTCTGCTCGATCAGCGCCTCAACGGCAAGCTGCCGTTCTTCATCGACAGCATGGGCATTGACGTTGCGCACAAGACGGGCGAGGACGACGGCATCAGCCACGACGTCGGCGTGATCTTTGCAAGGGAACCGATCGTGTGCTGCTTTGTCGGCGAGCATGTGGACGTACCGCTGTATGAGCGGCTGATGCAGGACGCGGCCAAAGCGCTCTGCGAGGAATAAAGCATGAGCCTTCCCGGATAGGGAAGGCTTTTCCATATATGGAATTTAGAAAAAATTCTAAATAGACATTGACAAATGGAGACCGGCTGCATATAATCTATTTAGAAGATCTTCAAAATACCTGGTGAAGGAGGGGCAAGGATGGGGTTTGCAGAGACCTTTAAAGCGCTTTCCGATCCCGTTCGCCGTGAAATCCTGCTGCTGCTGAGAAAGGGCCGTCTGTCCGCCGGGGAAATCGGCAGCCATTTTGACATGACGGGCGCGACGATTTCCTATCATCTGGGCATCCTGAAAAAGGCGGATCTCGTGTTTGAAACGCGGGAGAAAAACTTTATCTACTATGAGCTGAATACCTCCGTCGTGGAGGAGGTCATGCTCTGGCTATCCCAACTCAGGGGGGAATAACGATGAAAAAGAATATTTCCGATCTCTGGCGGGAGCATAAAATGCTGCTTGTCATCACCAGCGCGATTATCCTGATGCAGACGCTGGTGGGCGTCGTGCTCTGGGATCGGCTGCCCGATCCCATCGCCACGCATTTCAATTTCCGCAATGAGCCTGGCGGCTGGTCGAGCAAGGCGTTTACGGTATTCGGTATGCCGCTGATCCTGCTGGCGCTGCATTGGGTCTGCCTGCTGGTGGGCTGCTCGCCGAATCATCAGATGAAGAACTATCATGGAAAAATCAAATACGTCGTGCTGTTCATGATCCCGGCAACGGCTATTCTGATGATGGTGCTCTGCTACGGCTACGCGCTGGGTGCCCCGTTTGATATCGGGCGGATCGTGCTTGTCTTTGTCGGCGTGATCTTCGCGGTGACGGGCAATTACATGCCTAAAATCCGCCGGAATTACACGATGGGCATCAAGCTCCCGTGGACGATGGCAGATGACGAAAACTGGAATAAGACACATCGCATGGCTGCGCCGGTCTGGGTGGTCTGCGGATTGCTTCTGATCGTCCTCGGCCTGATCGGCTATACGACATGGTTTGCCCTGGCGGTCATCTGCATCATGGTCTTCCTGCCTGTGGCGTATTCGTTCTGGCTGCATTTCAAAAAGAATAGACAATAAAGAATAAACAATAAATCAAAAGGGGCGTCTCATCCGAGACGCTCCTTTTCGCATATTGTTCATCAAACCGCTGCGAAGCGGAAGAAGGGAGCCTGAAATCCCTCAGGCAGGTCCGGGCGACAGCACGTTGCCCCGGTCAATTGTCAAACTGCGCGCGATACAGCTCTGCATAGAAACCGTTTCCGGCAAGCAGTTCCTCGTGCGTGCCCTGCTCGATGACGCGGCCGTCCTTCATGACGAGGATCACGTCCGCGCTGCGGATGGTCGAAAGCCTGTGGGCGACGATAAAGCTCGTCCTGCCCTGCATCATTTTCGCAAACGCGTCCTGAATCTTCAGCTCGGTGCGCGTGTCGATGGAGGAGGTCGCCTCGTCCAGGATCAGCATCGGCGGCAGGCAGAGCATGACGCGGGCGATGCACAGCAGCTGCTTTTGTCCCTGGGAGAGGCTGCCGCCGTTTTCGCCGATGACGGTGTTGTAGCCATCGGGCAGACGGCGGATGAAGCCGTGTGCATGCGCGGCCTTGGCGGCGGCGATGATCTCTGCCTCTGTGGCCTCCGGGCGGCCCATGGCGATGTTTTCGCGGATGGTGCCGCTGGAAAGCCAGGTATCCTGCAGAACCATGCCGATGTTTTTGCGCAGATCGCTGCGGCGCAGGCTGCGGGTCTCGTGTCCGTCGATGCGGATTTCGCCGGCCCTGACGTCGTAAAAGCGCATCAGCAGGTTGATCATGGTCGTCTTTCCGCAGCCCGTCGGGCCGACGATGGCGACGCGCTGGCCGGGCGATACGCGCAGGGAGAAATCCTCGATGAGCTTCTGCTCCGGTGCGTAGGAGAAGGAAACATCGGAGATGGAGACTTCGCCGCAGACGCCGCCGATGGCCTGCGCGTCCTCGGGATCCGGCGTCTGCGCGGGCGTGTCGATGAGCTCGAAGATGCGCGCTGCGCAGGCCAGCGCGTTTTGAAGCTCGGTCACCACGCCGGAGATCTCGTTGAACGGTTTGGTGTACTGGTTGGCGTAGGAAAGGAAGCTGGACAGCCCGCCGACGGTCAGCGCGCCGGAAACGGCGGCCAGCGCGCCCGCAAGGCCCACGGCCGCATAGACCAGCGAATTGACAAAGCGCGTGCAGGGATTGGTCAGCGAGGAGAAGAACACCGCGCGCAGCGAGCAGGAGGCGAGGCGATCGTTGATTTCGTCGAACTGGGCGAGGATCTCGTCCTCGCGGGAGAAGGCCTTGACCAGTTTCTGTTCGCGGATGGCCTCGTCGATCAGCGCGGTCTGTTCGCCCCGCGTCTTGGATTGCAGGACGAACATGTCATGCGTGCGCGTGGCGATGAAATTGGCGACGACCAGCGACAGCGGCGTGACGACGACCACCACCAGCGTGATCGGGACGCTGAGGGTGAGCATGAAGATGAGCGTGCCGGCGATGGTCATTACGCCCGTGAACAGCTGCGTAAAGCCCATGAGCAGGCCGTCGGCGAAGGTATCGACGTCGGAGATCATCCGGCTGACGGTATCGCCCGTGGGATGCGCGTCCAGATAGGACAGCGGCAGGCGCTGGATGTGCGCGAATGCGTCGCGGCGGATATCGCGCACGGTGTCGTAGGTCACGCGGTTGTTGAGATGGCTCTGCGCCCATTGCGCGATGGCGGTCAGCAGCGTGCACAGGCCGATGACAAGCAGTGTATGGGTGAGGGATTCAAAATCCACCTGTCCCGGGCCGACGATGCTGTCCACGCCCCGGCCGACGAGAATCGGGATATAGAGCGTGAGCGCGACGGTCACAAGCGCAAGCGCGAGGGAGAGAAGCAGGCGGGGCAGATGCGGACGGATATAGCGCATGACGCGGCGGAGCGTCGCGCGGCGGGAGAAGGTTGTCTTAGCCATTCGCGCTCACCTCCTTCGCCTTTTCCGGCGCATCGAACTGGGACGCGTAGATTTCCTGATAGACCGGGCAGGCGGCAAGCAGCTCCTCGTGCGTGCCCATGCCGGCGACATGGCCGTCGTCCAGCACGATGATCAGATCCGCATGCAGCACGGAAGAGGCGCGCTGGGAGACGATGAACGTCGTCGGGCGGTGATCCATCATGCGGATGGCGCGGCGCAGGCTGGCGTCCGTCGCATAGTCCAGCGCGGATGCGCTGTCATCGAGGATGAGCACCTGCGGCTTTTTGACGAGCGCGCGCGCGATGGTCAGGCGCTGGCGCTGGCCGCCGGAGAAATTGCGGCCGCCCTGCTCGACGGGCTCGTCCAGATGCAGCGCCTTGCTGGAGACGACGTCGAGCGCCTGCGCGATGGAGAGCGCCTCGTGCAGCTCCTCCTCCGTGGCGCTTTCGTTGCCCCAGAGGAGGTTGGAGCGGATGGTGCCCTTGAAGAGCACGGCCTTCTGCGGGACGACGGCGACGGCCTTTCTCAGCTGCTGCTCGTCGATTCTGCGCACGTCCATGCCGCCGATCAGAACGCGGCCCTCGGTCGCGTCGTAGAAGCGGGGGATGAGGTTCACAAGCGAGGTCTTGCCGCAGCCCGTGCCGCCGATGACGCCGACGGTCTGGCCGGGGCGGACGCTGAAGGAGACATGCTCCAGCGATTCTGCGCCGGCGCCCTTGTAATGCAGGGAGACGTCCTCAAAGGAGACGCTGCCCGCTTTATCGATCGCTTCGGTTCCGGCGCGCTGGGAGGAGGAGATTGAAAGGATGCCCTGAATGCGGTCGCCGCAGGCCCATGCCTTGGTCAGCAAGATGATCAGGCTGGCCATCTTGACCAGCTCGACCAGGATCTGGCTCATGTAGTTATACAGCGCGACGACCTCGCCCTGGGTGAGGCTGCCCGCGTCCACACGGATCGCGCCGGCGTGGATGAGCAGGATGACGGCAGCGTTCACGGCGACATAGGTCAGCGGGTTCATCGCTGCCGTGACGCGTCCGACGGCCAGCTGGAGCTTGACCAGGATGCGGTTGCGCTGCTCGAATTTCCGCGCTTCCGCTTCTTCCTTGCAGAACGCGCGCAGCACGCGCACGCCGCCGAGGTTTTCCCGCGTGGCGGAAGTAACGCTGTCCAGCTGACCCTGCACGCGCTTGTTCATCGGGATGGTGACGAGCATGATCGCAAAGACGATCACACAGAGCACCGCAATGACCCCGGCGAAGATCAGCGCGCAGTCAAAGTCGATGGTAAAGGCCATGACCATTGCGCCAAAAACCACAAACGGGGAACGCAGCAAAAGCCGCAGGCCCATGTTGGTGCCAGACTGCACCTGGTTGACGTCGCTGGTCATGCGCGTGATGAGCGTGGAGGAGCCGATGGTATCCAGCTCCGTATACGAGAGCGTCTGGATATGCGCCATCAGCGCATGACGCAGACGGGAGGAAAAGCCGATGGCCGTCTTTGCGGCGAAATACTGGGCCGTCACCGCGCAGGCGAGGCCGATCAGGCCCAGCAGCGCCATCAGCAGCACCATGCGCACAATGTGCCCCGTGTCGCTGTCGAGGATGCCGCGGTCGATGATGCTCGCCACGAGCAGCGGGATGATCAGCTCGAACGAGGCCTCCAGGAGCTTGAACAGCGGGCCGAGCACGCACTCCCGGCCGTAGCCCTTGAGATAGACGAACAGCTTTTTCAAATCGATTCACCTTTCCTGATGGGATCATGCAAACTGTATTCATTATAGGGTGTCGCCGGCGTTTTTGCAACGGGTTCTCGGCGAATTCAAAAGAAGCGCCGGGGAGGATGGTTTTTGACATTTGCCGAAAACCGCTTGACATGGACGGGAAAGCGGGTATAATAGAATTATAAGCGGCATATGCCGGAAATGGAGGCGGGAGGACATGGCCAGACCGAGCAAACAGCGGCGAATCTGCGCGCAGCCTTCCTGTGCGCGCTTCTTTCCGGAGGGCGGCTGTGCGCTGCCCGCGGTCTATATGACGCTGGACGAATATGAAGCCATCCGTCTGATCGATCATCTGAACATGAATCAGGAGCAGTGCGCAGCGCAGCTGGGCGTCGCCCGGGCGACGGCGCAGGCGATCTACGCGGCGGCCCGCGCGAAGCTGGCGCGCTGCCTGATCGAGGGGCGGGAGCTTCGCATCGAGGGCGGAGATATCATGCTCTGCCAGAAGCAGGAGGACTGCGCGCGCTGCGGCGGGCGCAGCCGGATGAGAAACGGGAGGAATACCATCATGAAGATCGCAGTTACGTACGATAACGGACAGATTTATCAGCATTTCGGCCATTGCGCCCAGTTCAAGCTCTATGAGATTGAGGGCGGCAAGGTCGTCGCCACAAAGATCCTCGATGCGGCGGGCAGCGGACACAGCCTGCTGGCCGGTTTCCTGATGATGAACGGCGTGGACGACCTGATCTGCGGCGGCATCGGCGGCGGCGCGCAGAACGCGCTGCGCGGCTTCGGCATCCGTATTCACGGCGGCGTGCAGGGCGATGCGGACGCTGCGGTGGAAGCGCTGCTGGGCGGCACGCTCGAGGCGAGCGACGCGCCCAACTGCAGCCACCACGACAGCCATCACGGCGCGGATCACGTCTGCGGTGAGCATGGCTGCCACGGCGAGGAGCACGAGTGCCATTGCCACTGATTCCAGCGGAGCAAATGCCCGGTCATATGGAAAAATGAAAAGCGAACCTGTTCCCATGCGGAACGGGTTCGCTTTTTGTCGGGATGAAGAAGGCTTACGGCGTCTTCAGCGCGCCTGCGGGAACATAGCCCTGTGCGCCGCCTGCGTCGATATATGCCCAGCCATTTTCTTTGCTGAGGAGAAGTACCTCTCTGCCGTTGATGAGGAAGATGGCGGAATCGGCGTCCTCCTGCGGCGCTTTGCGCAGATGCACGCCGGCAGCGCCGGGATCAAAGACAATCCGCCTGCCGGAATCCGGAGTCATGTACGGCGTCGGGTCTGGCGTGGGAGAAGGCGTTGGGGAGGGAGAAGGGGTCGGCGGTACGGTCGGGATGATGCCGCGCGTATCCGTCTTGTGGAAATCCGGTGAGGGAGAAAGCAGCTTAGCGGAGGCAAAGCCGTATACATCGCCAAAGCGCACATGCAGGAAGCCATCCCTGCGCACGGCGAGCACGGTGACGCGTTCGCCATTTTCGGCGAAGGCGAGAATCTTCGCGCCGGTCGAGGGCTCTTTGCGGATGTTCACGCCGGAACCGCCGCTGTTGCGGACGGTCAGCCATGGCTGTGCGGAGACGACGGGAGCGTCGCTCAGGTAGCGGATATCCATATAGCCTTCCAGCGGCTCGATGCGCACATGGGCATAGCCGTTTTTCGTATAGCCGATCAGCTCCGCCTCGACGCCGTTGTAGTATTTGCCCAGCGTGACGGAATCGCCGCGCGCTGCGGCGCGCAGGTTCAGCCTGTCTTTGGGATCAGGGTTATCGACAAAGACGGACGACTGCGCAGCGGCGAGGGCGGGCAGCAGCACGAGCAGCGCAAAGAGAAATAGCTTGCGTTTCATCGCGAATACCTCCGCGGGGTCAGATTTGGATGACGGTACCGCTGTGGATGGCGTGCAGTCGGTCGCCCATGATGTCCTTCAGGAAGGCAAAGGGCGCTTCGCCCGTGCAGTGGCCGGTATAGAAGACGCAGCCGGAGGCCAGCAGTTCCTTGGCGGCAGCGCGGAGCAGCGGTGCATCCCCGCCGGAAGGATCGAGCTTCATGAAATGGAAGCCGCCGATGAGCACATCCGGGCGGAGCCAACGCACGATATCGAGGATTCCCTTGTGCGAGCAGCCGCTGACGACGACGCGCCGTCCATGCTCCTTAAGGATCAGGTACTGTTCATGCGCGAAGCTGTCCTGGATGCGCACGCCGCCGGATTCCGCCGTCATGCCGCGCGCGGAGGCGGGGCAGCCGGAGGCCAGCGCATTGCATGTACACAGCTGCGCGCCGCAGGGGAGGGCATATTCGTCCTCTGTCATGACGATCCTCGGATGATCCCTGAGCGCGGGATCCACGCCGATGTACTTGTCCGAGGCGTTAAAATGCGGCTCAAAGGCGCGGCGATGCACATACACGGGCGCATGATCGTTCAGCTGAAGAAAGCGGGCAAGGCCGCCGCTGTGGTCGTAATGCCCATGGGAGAGGACGCCGAAATCGACGCTGGACAGATCGACGCCCATCTGCGCGGCGTTTTCCGCAAAGGCGGCGGACTGGCCGGCGTCGAAGAGGAGGCTCATGCCGCCTTGTTCGATATGCAGGCTCAGGCCGTGCTCGCAGGCAAGCTGATCACAGGCCGTGCTGTTTTCCATCAGGACGCGGATAATCATCGCATGGCCTCCCGATTACAGGACGATGTCGCCCGGGTTATAGCCATAGGGCAGCGGTTCTTCGGAAAGGAACTGGAAGCTTTCGTCACGGAGGATGGGCAGGAACGCGCCGTAGGGCATGGAGGTGAACTCGCAGACGTAATCGCTGGAACCGAAGCAGCCGCCCTCCTTGCCGCGCAGATTCAGGCCGCGGGCGAATTTGGTGTGGTTGGAGCAGTCGTGCACGACGATGGGCCAGTTTTC
>JAFSCW010000092.1 GCA_017436605.1 Clostridia bacterium
AATCAGCAAAGAGGATTCATTAGCACCATCAATCAAATCAGCAAGACCCCCGGCACCTGCCGGAGGCTTTGTGATCAAAATTGCTGGATATCAAACCCACGGATGTCCGCCGATGGCAGAATGACCTAACCAGCTATCGGGATGAAGATGGAAAACCCTATGCGGAAACCTATCTCAAGAGCATTCATAATCAGCTCACGGCCATCTTCAACTACGCGGTCAAGTATTACGGTCTGAAAGAAAATCCCTGCCACAAGGCAGGGAGTATGGGCAAGAAGAATGCCGACGAGATGCAGTTCTGGACGAAGGATGAATTCCTCAAGTTCATCGAAGCTATCAAGAATCGTCCTTCCGCCTATGCGGTCTTCATGACGCTGTACTACACCGGCATCCGTGAAGGAGAACTGCTGGCGCTGACCCCTGCGGACATTGATCTTGAAAAATCCACGCTCAGGATCAACAAAAGCTATCACCGCGAAAAGGGGAAGGACGTTATCACAACGCCGAAGACGCCTAAGAGCAATCGCGTCATCACGATCCCGGAAGTGCTCAAGACCTGTCTCAAGGAATACATGGCGAAGATGTACGGCATCCAGCCCGATCACCGGCTGTTCCCGCACACGAAGAGCTATCTCTATCATGAGCTGGAATACGGCTGCAAGGCGTCCGGCGTGAAGAAAATTCGTATCCACGATATCCGCCACAGTCACGCCAGCCTGCTGGTGGAGATGGGTTTCTCACCGCTGCTGATCGCAGAGCGCCTTGGTCATGAGCGCGTGCAGACGACGATGGAAACCTACTCGCATCTCTACCCCAACAAGCAAATCGAAGTAGCCAGACAGCTGGACGGCATCACCGCCAGCTGATGGCTACAAAAAAAGCCTTCGTTGTAGCCAATTTGTAGCCACTAAAAAAGAAAAATCCCGGAAAATCCTGATATTGCAGGATTTCCGGGATAGTTTAGAACAAAATTTCTTATTCCCACTCAATGGTTCCGATGGGCTTGGGCGTCAGGTCCATCAGCACGCGGTTGATGCCCTCAACCTCATGGGTGATGCGGTAGGTGATCTTGTGCAGGATCTCGTAGGGAATTTCCTCGATGGTGGCAGTCATGGCGTCCTTGGTGTTGACAGCGCGGATGATGGCCGGCCAGCCCTCATAGCGGCTTTCGTCCCTGACGCCGACGCTCTTGATATCCGGCACGGCGATGAAATACTGCCACACCTTCTCGTTCAGGCCGTTCTTTTCGAACTCCTCACGCAGGATGGCGTCGGCCTCGCGCAGCGCATGCAGGCGGTCGCGGGTGATCGCGCCCAGGCAGCGCACGCCCAGACCCGGGCCCGGGAACGGCTGACGATAGACCATGCCATGGGGGAGACCAAGCGCCTCGCCGACCACGCGGACCTCGTCCTTGAACAGCAGCTTGATCGGCTCGACCAGCTCAAACTGCAGATCCTCCGGCAGACCGCCGACGTTGTGATGGGACTTGACGGCCTTCTTGCCCTCGGCCGCCTTCATGGACTCCAGAATATCGGGGTAGATGGTGCCCTGCGCGAGGAAGGAAATGCCCTCCAGCTTGCGGGCCTCCTCGGCGAACACGGTAATAAACTCCTTGCCGATGATCTTGCGCTTGCGCTCCGGCTCGGAAACGCCGGCAAGCAGATCGAGGAAATGATCGGTAGCGTCGACATAGATCAGATTGGCGTCCAGGCCATCCTTGAACATCTTGATGACGCCTTCGGATTCATCCTTGCGCATCAGGCCGTGATTGACATGCACGCAGACCAACTGCTTGCCGATGGCCTTGATCAAAAGCGCAGCGACAACGCTGCTGTCCACGCCGCCGGACAGCGCCAGCAGCACCTTCTTATCGCCGACCTGAGCGCGAACAGCAGCAACCTGCTCCTCGATGAACGCATTGGCCAGTTCCATCGTGGTGATGCGCTCCATGGATTCGGGACGAACATTGCTCATAAATATCACTCCTGTGTCTGAGTCAAGTGGATGCATGATTTACGGCATATATTCTATCACGCTGCCTGTACAATTGTAAAGAAAACTGAAAAATTTCCTATATGAACGTTCGGTTTTTTTGCAGCGGGGATCATTCGGATTTTTGACCGGTTTACAGCAAAAGCGATTCACGCTATAATACTTCATCATATCCTTGTTTTCATGCTTGATCCTGATGACGATCGGAAAGGGCCGGTGCCGATGATCCTGTTTATGACCAGCAGCCCCTGCGACGACAACGTTCCGGCAGGCGCGCAGCTTCCCTGCATCTTCTTTGAAAAAAACGCATTTGTGCAGAATCTGCGCGATCACTGGAAGCCGGACGCCCGGCTTGTCGTCGTCTGCTCGGATCCCTACAACGATCCGCTCAACGACGAGATGTGCGACACCTTCACCAAATGCTTCCGCTATCACGGCATGACGGTTTCCTCGTCCATACTGCTGGATGGACGCAATGCGCGCGACGCCGCGCGCATCATCGCGCTCAGCGACGTCGTGCTTCTCGGCGGCGGACATGTGCCCACGCAGAATGCCTTCTTTGAGCGCATCGGCCTGCGCGCGCTCCTGCGCGAATATACGGGCGTGATCATGGGCGTGAGCGCAGGCTCAATGAACTGCACCGATACCGTCTATTGCCAGCCGGAACTGCCCGGCGAATCCGTCGATCCCGATTTCAGGCGGTTTATTCCCGGTCTCGGCCTTTCCTCCATCCAGATTCTGCCGCATTATCAGATGGTCAGGGACAACGTGCTTGACGGAAAACGCCTCTACGAGGACATCACCTATGGCGACAGCTTCGGCCGGTCGTTTTATGCGCTCGTGGACGGAAGCTACGTCATGCGCATAAACGGTCATGATACGCTCTTTGGCGAAGGATATCTTATCCGCGACGGAAAGATATCGCAGATCTGCCGCGAGGGCGAACACATTGCTCTTGAGGAGGCGCTGTAATGAAGCTTTACCACGGACGGCCCGAAAGCAGCACGGGCAGGCTGGATAAGGAGATGCGCGTCTATGATCTGCTCGACAGCCTCTCTATTCCCTACGAGCGAACGGATCATGCCGCCGCGATGACGATGGAGGACTGCCTTGAAATCGACAGAATCCTCGAGGTCATCATCTGCAAAAACCTGTTTCTGTGCAACCGTCAGAAGACGAAATACTATCTGCTGATGATGCCCGGCGACAAGGTTTTCAAAACAAAGGATCTCTCCGCGCAGATCGGAAGCTCCCGGCTTTCCTTTGCCGGGGCGGAGGACATGGAAGCGTTTCTGAATATCACGCCCGGCGCGGTGTCGATCATGGGCCTGATGAACGACAGGGACAACCGCGTGCAGCTGCTCATCGACAGGCCCGTCATGGAAAGCGAGATGCTGGGCTGTCATCCCTGCGTCAATACCTCCAGCCTGCGCATGAAGACGCGCGATATGCTCGATCTCTTCCTGCCCGCCGTGCATCACGAGGCCATCATGGTGGATCTGCCCGACTATGCGCCATGACCCTTCCGCATCACAGGACGATATCGAATCAAAAACCGCTTTGCCTTTCCGGACCCGGGAAAGCAAAGCGGTTTTATGATTCTGTCTGCAGCGGCTTTATCCGCTGATCTTTCTGGCGATGTTCCCGCTGTCCATGCCAGCGCTCTTTTCCTCCAGCGGCAGCCATTCCAGCGCTTCCTTGATCCAGGTATCCCAGAAGAACCAGTTGTGGCTGCCCGGAGCCTCGATGTACGTCAGATCCAGGCCGTACTCCCCGAGCGCCTTGCTCAGGGAATGGTTTCCCGGCAGCAGGAAATCCTCCGTGCCGCAGGCCATGAAGACCTTCGGCAGATTCTTCTTTCCGTCTTTTCCAAGGGCATCCAGCAGCGCGCGGGGATTGTTGTCCGACTTTATCGCGGTCTCCGCGGGGCCGAAAATCCTCCGGCCGAACGCCCAGCTTTCGTCCCGTATTTTCGCGCCGTTCTCCGCATCCTCTTCAAAAACATGCAGCGCGCCGGAAAGGGAAATCACCGCGCTGAAGGTATCGCTGTATTTGAAGCCCGCGCGCAGCGCGCCGAAGCCGCCCATGGAAAGGCCGCCGATGAAGGTATCCTCCCGCTTATCCGACAGCGGGAACATGCGCCTGGTGATCTCCACCAGCTCCCTGCCGATGAACTCGCCGTAGCGCCTGTGGTCATCCTCCTGATCCACATAGAAGGAATTCTCCCCGGCGGGCATGACCACGGCGAGGTTTCTCTCCTCCGCCCAGAGCCTGATGCGGGTATTGACCACCCAGTCGTTCTGGCTTCCGTGCATGCCGCCGAGCAGATACAGCGTCTTGTATTTTCTCATCGGCAGGAGGTTGCCCTCCGTGTCCGCCTTGTCCGCCGGAAGAATGACCTGAAGCGGAACGATCCTCCACAGCGCCTGAGACATGTAATTGACCTGAAGCAGCGCCATCTCGTTTCCTCCTTTGCCGTTGTGCAGGGGCTTTCTTTATTCCGCCGAGGCGCGCAGCGCCTGATCCAGATCTGCGAGAAGATCGTCGATATGCTCGCAGCCGATGGACAGGCGGATCGTGCTGGGCGTGATGTTCTGCTGTTCGAGCTCCTCATCGGTCAGCTGGCCGTGGGTCGTCGTCGCAGGATGGATGACGAGGCTCTTCATATCCGCGACATTGGCCAGCAGGGAGAAGACCCTGAGGCTGTCGCAGAATTTCTGCGCCGCCGCGCGGCCGCCCGCGACCTCGATGGTGAAGATCGAGGCGCCGCCGTTGGGGAAATACCGCTCATACAGCGCGTGATCCGGATGATCCTCAAGGGAGGGATGATTGACCCTGCGCACCTGCGGATGACCGTCAAGGAATGCGACGACCTTCGCCGCGTTATAGGCATGGCGCTCCAGGCGCAAAGAGAGCGTCTCCACGCCCTGCAGCAGCAGGAAGCAGTTGAACGGGGAAATGCATGCGCCCGTATCGCGCAGGAGCACGCAGCGGATATACGCCGTGAACGCCGCGCCGCCGTATACGCCCGTAAACGACACGCCGTGATAGCTGGGATTCGGCTCGCAGATCTGCGGGAATTTCCCGCTCACCTTCCAGTCGAACCTGCCGGAATCGACGATGACGCCGCCCAGGGACGTGCCGTGTCCGCCGATGAATTTCGTCGCGGAATGTACGACAATGTCCGCGCCGTGCTCGATCGGGCGGATGAGATACGGCGTGCCGAAGGTATTGTCGATCACCAGCGGCAGGCCGTGGCGATGCGCGATCTCCGCAATCGCGTCGATATCCGGAATGTCGCTGTTGGGGTTGCCCAGCGTTTCGAGATAGACGCATTTCGTGTTTTCCCTAATCGCCGCCTCGACCCCGGCAAGATCCCGGGTATTGACGAACGTGGTCGTCACGCCGCTTTCCTCGAAGGTATGCGCGAGGAAATTATATGTGCCGCCGTAGATCGTCGTCTGCGCGACAATATGATCGCCTTTTTTGCAAAGCGCCTGCAGCGCATAGGCGATCGCCGCCGCGCCGGAAGCCACGGCCAGCGCAGCCGTGCCGCCTTCGAGCGCAGCGATGCGCTTTTCCAGCACGTCCTGCGTCGGGTTGTTCATGCGGCCGTAGATGTTGCCTTCCTGCGAGAGATCGAAAAGCGCAGTCGCATGCGCGGCGCTGTCAAAGACATAGGACGTCGTCTGATAGATCGGCACAGCGCGCGCTCCGGTTGCGGGATCCGCCTGCTCCTGACCGACATGGAGCTGCATGGTCTCAAAGCGGTAGTTCTTGCTCATATCGTTTATCCTCCGATCATTTTCCGGTGATCGTTTTTATTCGTACAGCTTCGTGGACAGATACCGGTCGCCCGCGTCCGGCATGAACGCGACGATGGTTTTGCCCGCGTTTTCTTCTTTTCTGGCCAATTCCATGGCAGCATGCAGGCATGCGCCGGAGGAGATGCCCACCAGCACGCCTTCCATACGGCCCGCTGCCCTTCCGGCCGCATAGGCTTCCTCCTCGGTGACGGTCACGATCTCGTCAATCACGTCCCGATCCAGCACAGCGGGAATGAAATTCGCGCCGATGCCCTGCAGGCCGTGCGGGCCCGCCTTGCCGCCGGAGAGCAGCGGCGAGGAAGCCGGCTCCACCGCGACGATGCGGACGTCCCCCTTCCTCTCCTTCAGATACCGGCCTGCGCCCGTGATCGTGCCGCCCGTGCCGACGCCCGCGACGAAGATATCAATTTCGCCGTCCGAATCCTCCCAGATTTCCGGGCCGGTCGTCAGCTCATGCACCCGCGGGTTCGCAGGGTTATCGAACTGGCCGGGGATGAAGCTGCCGGGCAGCTCTCCGGCGAGCTCCTTCGCCTTTTCGATGCTGCCGGTCATGCCCTTTTCGCCCTCTGTCAGAACCAGCTCCGCGCCGTATGCCTTCATCAGCATCCTGCGCTCCATGCTCATGCTGTCGGGCATGACGATGATCGTGCGGTATCCGCGCGCGGCGGCGACGCACGCAAGGCCGATGCCCGTGTTGCCGCTCGTCGGCTCGATGATCACGCTGCCCGCCTTCAGCAGGCCGCGCTTTTCCGCGTCGTCGATCATCGCAAGGCCTACGCGGTCCTTGGCCGAGCCGCCGGGATTAAAGCCCTCGAGCTTGAGCAGCAGCCTCGCCTTCAGGCCCTCTTTCTGTTCGATATGCCCTGCGCGCATCAGCGGCGTATGGCCGATCAGCTGCTCGGCGGATGTATAGATTCTGCCCATGGCAATCCCTCCACGGTAATGATTTTTTCTTTTTCTAAAATTATAAGACCGGGCTTTCCCCGTGTCAACTTCGTTGTTCTTTTTCCCGGAAGGTGGTACAATAAACCCAGTCAAATCCCGGAAAACCACAACCTGACAAAGAAAAGAGGTACGGTCTTGAATTATCTCAAGCAGCTGTTTATCATCCTTGCAGTCTCCCTGACCGGAGAAATCCTGAGCATGCTCATTCCGCTGCCCGTCCCGGCGAGTATCTACGGCATCGCGCTGCTCTTTTTCGGCCTGCTTTCGGGCGTCATCCCGCTCGATTCCATCCGCGCGGTCTCGTCCCTGCTCATCGCCGTCATGCCGGTCATGTTCGTCCCCGCCGCCGT
>JAFSCW010000093.1 GCA_017436605.1 Clostridia bacterium
AATTTTTTACCACGCACCGCAAGACGCATAATGCCGGTGTGTTTGATGTCTATACGCCGGAAATGCGCGCCTGCCGTTCCAGCCATATCATTACCGGCCTGCCGGACGCCTACGGCCGCGGCCGCATCATCGGTGATTACCGCCGCGTGGCGCTCTATGGTGTGGATTGCCTGATCGAGGACAAGCTCGAGCAGAAGGAAGAGACCCGCTCCGCGATGTATTCCAACGTGATTCGCCAGCGCGAGGAAATCTCCGAGCAGATCCGCGCCCTTCAGGAGCTCAAGAAGATGGCGCTCAGCTACGGCTACGACATCTCCCGCCCGGCCAAGGATGTTAAAGAGGCCATCCAGTGGCTGTACTTCGGCTATCTCGGCGCGATCAAGGAGCAGAACGGCGCGGCGATGTCCCTCGGACGCACGTCCACGTTCCTGGATATCTACGCGGAGCGCGATCTGCGCAGGGGCCTGTATACCGAACAGGAAATTCAGGAGATGGTCGACCACTTCATCATGAAGCTGCGCATGGTCAAGTTCGCCCGCACGCCGGAATACAATCAGCTTTTCTCCGGCGATCCGCAGTGGGTGACGGAGTCCATCGGCGGCGTGGCGATCGACGGCCGCCATCTGGTCTCCAAGATGAGCTACCGCTATCTGCACACCCTCAAGAACCTCGGACCGAGCCCGGAGCCGAATCTGACGGTGCTCTGGAGCGTGCATCTGCCGATGAACTTCAAGCGCTACTGCGCGAAGGTGTCCATTGAGTCTTCCTCTGTGCAGTATGAAAACGACGACATGATGCGCTTTACGCACGGAGACGACTATGCCATTGCCTGCTGCGTATCCTCGATGCGCCTTGGTTTGGAGATGCAGTTCTTCGGCGCGCGCGCGAATCTCGCCAAGTGCCTGCTCTATGCCATCAACGGCGGCGTCGATGAGATCAGCCACAAGCAGGTCGGCCCGAAGTTCACGCCGATTACCGCGGAGTATCTCGACTATGACGAGGTCATGGATAAGTTCGACGCGATGATGCGCTGGCTGGCGGAGGTGTATGTCAATACCCTCAACATCATCCATTACATGCATGACAAGTATTCCTACGAGCGCCTGCAGATGGCCCTGCACGACAAGAATGTGACCCGCTGGTTTGCTACCGGCATCGCGGGCCTGTCCGTCGTTGCGGATTCCCTCTCCGCCATCAAGTATGCAAAGGTCAGGGTCATCCGCGACGAAACCGGTCTCGCCGTGGATTATGAAGTCGAAGGCGATTTCCCGAAATACGGCAACGACGACGACCGCGTGGACAACATCGCCCGCGGCATCGTCCATCGCTTCATGGAGCACATCCGCAAGAACCATACCTACCGCGATTCCATTCCGACGACGTCCATCCTGACGATTACCTCCAACGTCGTTTACGGCAAGGCGACCGGCTCCACGCCGGACGGCCGCAAGAAGGGCGAGGCGTTTGCTCCGGGTGCAAACCCGATGCACCGCCGCGACACCCACGGCGCGGTTGCGTCCCTGGCTTCTGTGGCAAAGCTCCCGTTCAAGGATGCGAAGGACGGCATTTCCAATACTTTCTCGATTATCCCGGGCGCGCTCGGCAAGGAGGATCAGATCTTCGTCGGCGATATCGACGTTGATCTGGACTGCGGCTTCGGCCCGTGCAACGCGCCGACGCTCTTTGAGGGACTGGATGACCGCGCCTGATTGCCCGGCGCGGATGCGCGGATGCGCTGGCCGCATCTGCATAGACTGGAAAGGAGAATGATTATGGCGGCTACGAATAATCAGATTGATAACCTGGTTTCCCTGCTCGACGGCTATGTCAGCAAGGGCGGCCATCACCTCAACGTCAACGTCTTCAGCAAGGAGACGCTATTGGATGCGCAGAAGCATCCGGAGAAGTACCCGCAGCTGACCATCCGCGTCAGCGGCTATGCGGTCAATTTCATCAAGCTGACCCGTGAACAGCAGGACGAGGTCATCTCCCGCACGTTCCACGACCATATCTGATCAGCATGTCGGAGCATATTCAGGGACATATTCATTCCATCGAATCCTTTGGTACGGTGGATGGTCCGGGCGTCCGCCTTGTCGTATTCATGCAGGGCTGCCCGATGCGCTGCAAATATTGCCATAACCCGGATACATGGGAAATCGGCGGCGGCAGGCGCATGACGGCGGGAGAGATTCTTGCCGAATACGAGCGCAACAAGGCGTTTTATGCAAACGGCGGACTCACCGTCACCGGCGGGGAACCTCTGCTTCAGATTGATTTTCTTCTGGAGCTGTTCGAAATGGCGAAGGCGCGGGGAATTCATACCTGTATGGATACCTCGGGCATAACCTATCGCCCGGAGGAATCGGCATACAACCGCAAGCTGGACAGGCTGATGGAGAAAACGGATCTGGTCATGCTGGATATCAAGCATACCGATTCCAGCGCGCACCGCGAATTGACCGGGCATGGCAACGAGGGAATTCTCGCCTTTGCGCGCTATCTGGATCAAAAGCATATCCCGGTCTGGATCCGGCACGTGATCGTACCGGGAATCACGGACGGCGAAGCGGAGCAGCGCGCGCTGGGGCGGCTGATGGCCGGGCTTTCGAATGTCAAGGCGCTGGATGTGCTGCCATATCACACGATGGGCGAGAGCAAGTACCGCGAAATGGGGCTTGCCTATCCGCTTGCGGGCGTGGAGGCGCTGCCTGCGCATAAGGCAAAAGAGGCCAGACAGAATATTCTTGCGGCGTATCGTGAGGAAAAACAGAAAAGAGCATAAAGCGGCTCAGACCGCATAAAAGAACGATCTCGCCCCGAGAGGGAGAGATCGTTCTTTTTATATGCATGAAGGGAGGGTTACGGCGCGATACAGCGCGCAAACTCATCTTCAAGAGCCCGGGCGCATTTGAGCGCGGTTTTCATGGGGAGCTTGACGACCTCGCGGTCATAGGTCATCAGGCCGTTGATTTCGTCCTCGACGTCGGAAACCTGCGTATACAACAGCGCAGACAGGCCGTTTTTCAGCTGAGGAAGCACCTTGCCCAGCATCAGCTCTTCGTATTTTGCCGCGAATTCCTCCTGCGATTTTGCCGTGCAGTAGCCGTAGGATTTCTCCGTCGTCAGATGCCCCGGACAGGCCCAGGCGACGCCGCCGTATTCTGTCAGCGCGACGACGCGATCCCTGCCCGGCTTGACACGGAGGGGATAGAAGTAATTGTGCAGCGAATACATATCGCCTCCGCCCTGATCGAACCAGCCGCTGGCTTCGTCGATGGGCCGCTTCTGCGGATCGAGTCTGCGCACAAGCGCCGTCGCCTTCGGCGCATCGAACTGGCCCCAGCCCTCGTTAAAGGGAACAAAGCTGCCCATACAGGGATGGGAACGCAGCAGATGCACCATCGCTTCGAGCTCTTCATAGTAGCGCGCGCGCTCGTCTTCGTCCGTTCTGGCGAAGAGGCGGCGGAAGGTATCGGGGAATCGGCGCAGCAGAGGATGGAAGACGTTGATGGCATAAGTGACGAACCATGCGTTATAGCGGCCTCCGCCGTTGGGCATATCCTGCCAGACGATCATGCCGAGGCGATCACAATGGTAATACCAGCGCTGCGGCTCGATCTTCACATGCTTGCGCAGGAGATTGAAGCCCATGTCCTTCATGGTCTGGATATCGCGGACCATCGCTTCGTCGCTGGGCGGTGTGTACAGACCCTCCGGCCAGTAGCCCTGATCGAGAAGACCGTTCAGGAGGATGGGTTTTCCGTTGAGCGTGAAGCGGAGGATGCCGTGCGCGTCGCGCGCCATGCCGTATTCGCGCATGGCAAAATAGCTGGTTACGCGGTCGCCGGAGGTCAGGGTCACGACGGCGTCGTAGAGGAAGGGATCATCGGGAGACCAGAGGCGAAGCAGCGCGCGCGGAATATCCAGCTCGGCCGTGCCGTCCTCGCCGAGGACGCCGCAGGCGACGGGCTGTCCCTGCGCGGTGATTTCGATTTGTGCGCCCGCGGCTGCGCAAGGGTCGGAAAGCTGGGCTTCGATCTGCACGCAGCTGCGGGAGAGGATCGGGTTGAAATGCAGTGCGCGGACATATTGGGCAGGCACGCGCTCGAGCCATACGCTTTGCCAGATGCCGCTTTGTGCGGTGTAGTACATTCCGCCGCGCGCGAGCTTCTGCTTGCCGCGCGCCTGATGACCGGTATCGCTGGGATCCTGTACGGCGACATACAGCAGGTTTTCGCCCGGTTGCAGCAGCGCGGTGATATCCAGCGTAAAGGGCAGATAACCGCCGCGATGGGAGCTTGCTTCCTTGCTGTTGATAAATACACGGCAGAAGTGATCTACAGCGCCGAAATGCAGGAGAACGCGGCCGTCCGGCTCTGTCGAGCAGGTGAACGTCCGCTCATAATGGAGCCATTGCGTCGGCTGAAGCTGACGATTGACGCCGGAGAGAGGGGCCTCCGGCGAATAAGGAACGAGGATGTTTCCGTCGAAGCGGCCGGGATATCCGGCGTTGTCTGTGATGGCATAACGCCACAGACCGTCAAGGCTCTGCCAGCTGTCTCGGGCGAGCGCGGGACGAGGATGATTCATCATGGATTCCTCCGTAAAACGCATTGGGCAGGAAAGGGAAAAGCGATTGCGTGCTATCTTCATGATACACCCAAAAGAGGCGGAAGGAAAGGGATATTTTGAATTTAGCGTTTTAGCGGCACATACAAAAAAGACGTTCCTGAAGGATGGAACGCCTTTTTTGTATATTCAGAAGAGAGGCCGGGTCAGGCGCAGATGCCCCTGCGCTGCCAGAAAAGCGCAGAAACGGCCTTAAAAAGCGGCCTTGGAAAGGGGCGGGAATCATAACATGCGCGGATGACGGGAAATCAGGATGGAGCTGTAGGCCTGTTTCCGGTGTGCGACAAGAGAATTATGCACGTCAAGAAGAAATAAGTCAATAAAAATTTGAAGATTTAATAAATATGTTAAAATGATTGATATGAATAAATCTAAATGATATAAATATGAAAAATATAATTAAAGAATTTGATAAATGGCGTAACAAAAAAGGAAAAAAGAGAAAAGAATCTGGAAACACTGAACGGTTTTTAGATAGATTATGCTTTTCATTCCCAGTCGGATAAGGTATAATAAAAACAATAGGTTCCGAAAACAAAGGAGTGATGGCATTGAGCGAATACATCATCGAAATGCTGAATATCACCAAAGAGTTTCCTGGTATCCGCGCCAACGACAACATTACGCTCCAGCTCCGCAAGGGCGAAATCCATGCGCTGCTGGGCGAGAATGGCGCGGGCAAATCGACGCTGATGAGCGTGCTCTTTGGTCTTTATCAGCCGGAAAAGGGTGAGATCCGCAAAAATGGAGAAGTCGTGCGGATCAAGGATCCCAACGACGCCAACGCACTGGGCATCGGCATGGTTCATCAGCATTTTAAGCTGGTGGAAGTGTTCTCTGTGCTGGATAACATCATTCTGGGCGTTGAGCCTGCGACAAAGAGACTCGGTTTCCTGCAGAAGAGCGACGCACGCAAGAAGGTTCTGGCGCTGAGCGAGCGCTATGGCCTGAAGGTCGACCCGGATGCGATGATCGAGGACATCACTGTCGGCATGCAGCAGCGCACAGAAATCCTCAAGATGCTCTACCGCGACAACGAGGTGCTGATTTTTGACGAGCCGACCGCTGTGCTCACGCCGCAGGAAATCGACGAGCTGATGAAGATCATGAAGGGATTGGCCGCCGAGGGAAAGTCCATCCTCTTCATTACGCATAAGCTCGATGAAATCAAGGCGGTTGCGGATCGATGCACCGTGCTGCGCAAGGGACGCTATGTCGGCACGGTCGACGTGGCGACGACGAGCAAGGAAGAAATGAGCGAGATGATGGTCGGCCGCAAGGTGCAGCTGGTCATGGACAAGAAGCCGCTTACGCCAGGCGAGAGCATTCTGTCGGTTCAGAATCTGACCGTCCGCAGCAAGAAGCACGGCAAGCCGCTGGTCAATAACGTCTCCTTCAACGTCCGCCGCGGAGAAATCGCCTGTATTGCCGGCATCGACGGCAATGGTCAGAGCGAGCTGGTCTATGCGCTGACGGGCCTGATGAAGGCGGAGAGCGGCAAGGTGTTCCTTGGCGATAAGGAGATTTCGCACATGACCGTGCGCGAGCGCAACCTCGCCGGCATCAGCCATATCCCGGAGGACCGGCATAAGCATGGTCTGGTGCTGGATTATACGCTGGAGAACAATCTCGTGCTCAAGCGCTATTTCGACAAGCAGTTCTCCGAAAAGGGCTTCCTGAAGTTTGCCGAGATTCGCCAGTATGCCGAGGGGCTGATCGAGAAATTCGACGTCCGCAGCGGACAGGGCCCTGTGACGACCGCGCGCAGCATGTCCGGCGGCAACCAGCAGAAGGCGATCATCGCCCGCGAGATTGATCTGGGCAATGATCTGCTGATCGCCGTGCAGCCCACGCGCGGCCTGGACGTCGGCGCGATTGAGTATATCCGCAAGGAGCTTTTGCGTCAGCGCGACAGCGGCAAGGCAGTTCTGCTCGTTTCGCTCGAGCTGGACGAGGTGCTCGAGGTGCCGGATCGCATTCTCGTCATGTACGAGGGCGAGATCGTCGGCGAGCTCGACCCCAAGCACACCACCGCCAAGGAGCTCGGCCTGTATATGGCCGGCGCGCAGCGCAAGGGATAAGGAGGGAAGCAAACATGGAAAGCAACAAGGAAAAGAAATCCTTGACCGCCCGGCTCGCTTCCTCCGAAGCGTTCCTGTCGGTCGCAGCCTCGCTGATCTGTATCCTGATCGGCCTCGCGCTGGGCGTCGTCGTTCTGGCGATCATCAATCCGGCGCATGCCTTTAAGGACGGACTGCTGGTCATCCTGCAAAGCGGCCTGAAGAGCCCGCGCAACATGGGCACCGTGCTGGCCAACGCAGCGCCCCTGATCATGACGGGTCTGTCCGTTGGCTTTGCCTTCAAGACGGGTCTGTTCAATATCGGCGCTGCCGGTCAGTATACCGTGGGCGCCTTCGGCGCGCTGTACTGCGCGCTGGTTCTGCATCTGCCGTGGTATCTGTGCCTGCTGGTGGCGATGATCTTCGGCGCGCTCTGGGGCGCGATTCCGGGTATCTTCAAGGCATATCTGAACATCAACGAGGTCATCACGGCGATCATGTTCAACTGGATCGGCCTGTATATGGTCAACGACATCATGTACGGCAAGGGCAAGAGCCCGATGTACGATCTGGCGACGACGAAGACCTACAGCCTGCGCAAGGCTGCGCCGGAATCCATGATCCCCAGCTGCGGCATGAGCGATATGTTCGGCAAGCTGCAGTCGGTGACCATCGCGATCTTCATTGCCGTTTTCCTTGCGCTGGTCGTCTATATCGTCCTCAACAAGACGACCTTCGGTTATGAACTGCGTGCCTGTGGCTTCAATAAGAACGCTGCGCAGTATGCCGGTATCAACGATAAGCGCAACATCATCCTGTCCATGACCATCGCGGGTGCGCTTGCCGGCGTCGGCGCGGGCCTGTATTATCTGTCGACGGTTGCGGAATGGAATCCGCAGGTTTCCACGGCACTTCCGGCGATTGGCTTCAACGGCATCAGCGCAGCGCTGCTTGCCTGCTCCAACCCGATCGGCACGATTTTCTCGTCCCTGTTCATTTCGTATATCACCGTCGGCGGCACGAAGCTTTCCACCCAGTATTACACCAAGGAAATCGCCGATGTGATCACCGCGCTGATCATCTACCTGTGCGCGTTCTCGCTGCTCTTCAAGAATAAGATCCGTGCGGTGCTTGCCGGAAAGACGCGCAACATCAACGTCGGGAAGGGAGGGGACGCCTGATGTTTCTGCTGCTGAAGTATACGCTTTTGTACACGGTTGTCCTGATGCTCGTTGCGCTGGGCGGTATGTTCTCTGAACGCAGCGGCATCATCAACATTGCGCTTGAGGGCATCATGGTCATCGGCGGTCTGATGGGCGTTATCGCGATCCAGCTGCTGCCGCAGGGCGCAAGCGCCGCGACGATTGTGCTGGTCTCCGTCCTCGCCGCTGCGCTTGCCGGCATGCTGTATGCCGCCCTGCTGGCGTTCGCATCCATCAACCTGAACGCCGATCAGACCATCGGCGGCACGGCGCTGAACATGCTGGCGACCGCGCTGGCGATGGTCATCGCCAAGGGCTTCAACGGCTCTGCCTCCGCGAAGCTGGATTACAGCAACCGTGCGTTCATCTATGAAATCGGCCCGCTGACGGTGAACGTCTTCCTGTTCATCGGCATCGCGATTCTGATTCTTTCGTATGTCATCCTCTATAAGACGCGCCTTGGCCTGCGCCTTCGCGCCTGCGGCGAGCATCCGCAGGCGGCGGACAGCGTCGGCATCAACGTCTATAAGATGCGCTATATCGGCGTGCTGTTCTCCGGTATCCTCGGCGGCATCGGCGGCATGGCGTATATCATCCCGTCCGTTTCCAGCTGGAACTTTGAGGTCGGCGTTTCCGGTGCGGGCTTCCTCGCGCTGGCGGTCATGATCTTCGGCCAGTGGAAGCCGTTCCGCATCTTCTTTGCGGCGGTGTTCTTTGCGCTGTTCAAGTCCCTCGCGAATATCGCCAGCTCGATCCCGATGATGGCGGCGCTGGGCTGGACGCAGAACATGTACAACATGATTCCGTTCATTGCGTCGATGGTCATCCTTGCCTTCACCAGCAAGAAATCCCGTGCGCCGAAGGCGGAGGGCGTGCCCTACGACAAGGGATCCAGATAAGTTCTGTTCACAAACAAAAACAGGAGCTGCCTGCACGGCGGCTCCTGTTTTTTGCTGATGGACCGGATAAAAAGAGAAATCAAGCGGATTATAAAAGCAGACTGTATGTCAGTCTGCTTTTTGTACGCCTTCAGGCAGTTGAGCGAAGCGAAACAGAAACCCACCCGCTATGCGGGTGGAGACAAGAAGTTATACAAATAAAATCGCCTATCCGTTACAATAGAGGTGTCCAGCCACTAAAGTAAGAAAGGATAGGCGATTTTATGGCGAACAGCAATTACTCCTTAGCACATACAAAGTGGATGTGCAAGTATCATATCGTGTTCACTCCTAAGTATAGACGAAAAATAATCTACAATC
>JAFSCW010000094.1 GCA_017436605.1 Clostridia bacterium
TCTGCGTCCATGTTGTTGCGGTAATTGCGCAGGTAAAACGGCTTAAAAACGCCGTTGTCATAAAACGGAATCACATCGCCGACGGCAGCCAGTTCAGGTCTGTAGAACAGTTCCATTTACAGCACCTCCCTGCGGTGATTTGTTTTCGCGGGTGTGAAGAGCCTGATGTTGGAAAAGCGTGCGCTTCCGCATGCGGCGGCCAGGCCGAACCTGCGCCCGGTATAATCCCTCAGGCGGACTGTCATGGCATTTTCGTGATTGACATACAGCGTAAGGATATCATGATCCTTCAGGAAGTCAAGATGAATGCATGGATCTTTGCCGGCAAAGAAGGATTCAAGCTCTACCTCGTGGGGGAAAGCCCAGCAGCCCTGATCCGTCATGCGGAACGCCGTGCGGAGCTGTACGCGATGGAGCGCGGGTTCAATATAGAAGTAATAGCCTTCGGCAAAGTCCCTGTCGACATGCACGGCGAGCGCCGCGCGCTGGAGCGACGCGCTGCATTCGAGATCCAGAGACAGCATGCAGACGTCCGGAACGCTGTTTTCGGAAAGAAGCTTGGCGTAAAGGTGTTCTGCGTGAATATCGAACGTGCCTCCGCTTTCTGTCCATGGACCGTTCGGGGGATTCCAGTAAAGCGTGTTCGGACGGTTCAGGATGCTGGAGGCTGCGGAAGGAACGGACAGATGGAGCGAATGGTCTTTGGCCTGCGTGAGCGCGTGGCATTGCAGGGCGCCGCCGGTATCCCAGGTATTGAAATCGTAACCGCCGAAGCGCTCGGGCTGGAAATCCCATTCGTTGAGATTTCTTGTGGGGACAATGCCGATGAGCAGAGCTTCGCTCCCGGTATGAACAAAGCGTCCGGAGGAGAAACCGCGGGCGTCGAGCGTGTCCTCATAAGGATGCTTCCATTGATCGCTGCCCGGAAGGCGATAGCGGTAATGAACGCGGCAGGTGTCGGATGAAGCGGTATAGAGCAGATACTCTATGCCGTTCATCACGAAATAACAGGGGGAGGCGGGCGCGGTGATCAGGGAGCCGGGCGTGTACAGCGGCGGATGGACAACCCAGTCGTTCAGATTATCCGATGTGCAGTGCGCGATGCAGCCGCAGCGGCCGGCGTCCTTTTTCTCCTCGGCGCCGAGGATCATGTGCCACAAACCGGCGTCATCCTGCCAGAGCCACGGATCCTGCCAGACTGTGTCCTTGTAGATGGCGGAATCCGGCGAGATGACGGAGTCTGCGCGGTTCCATGGGCCCTCCGGCGAGGCGGAGACGGCGTGACATATTCCGCGTTCGCCTGTGTAGAACAGATGAAAGCCATCCTGAGCGGCAGCGATGGCGGCGGACTGTGCGCGAATGCCAAGGGGCTGTTCTTTGAAATGCAGGCCGTCTTCTGTGATCAGAAGGAAGAGCCCGTCCTCTTCGCCTTCGGCAAAGAAACCGTTGAGGCGCTTTGCGCAGATCACATAAAGCCGATTCTCATAAAGGAGGGGCGTTGGTGCGGCAAGACGTGCGCCTTCGGGGATATAATGAAGTCTCATACTACCTCCTTACAGTGCAAAGTCAAGTATATTCGTATTCATCTGAACAGTATTATACCATACAGTTTACAAATGCACAATGAAAAAGGTGATTTATTTCATGAAATAAGAAGGGAGATGTGAAATACTTAAAGCATCTTCCGGAGGGGCGAAAAATCAAAACTTGGACGATATTATGAGAAAACGGCGAAAATATTGGGGAGAGTGTTGACATCAAAATATCGATGTGGTAAAATCAATCACAGAAAAGTGAAAATGCACACAGAATTTCGGCTAAGATAGGGTGAGTAGTCCGAAATTGAAATGTGCATTTACACACGGAAGCGACAAAAATAAAGAGGAGAGTGAAAACATGAAGAAACTGATTGCGCTGTTGATGTCCATGCTGTTGCTGGTGGCGGTTTTCGTCCCGTCTCTGGCGGAAGAGCAGATCGTCATCAAGCTCAGCTGTGCTGCCTCCGAGCAGGAGAAGATCAGCTGCGAGCAGACGGTTGCCCGCTTTGAAGAGAAGTATCCGAACGTGAAGGTTGAAGCTGAATACTACGCCGGCCTGTCCTGGGATGAAATCATCCAGAAGCAGCTGGTCGAATTCGCCGCCGGCACCCAGGCGGACGTCGTCTATATCGCGATCGAAGGAACCCACCTGATGGTCGAATACGACCTGTTCCAGCCGATCACCGACCTGATCGAGGCGAACAAGGATTACTTCGCCGAGGTTCCGCAGTCTGCCTTTGACGCGTTCAAGGTTGGCGACGAGTACTACGAAGTTCCCTTCAACTGCAACGACATGGCCATCGCCTACAACACCGAGATGTTCGACGAGATCGGTGTGAAGCCGGGCAAGTGGACCGCGCAGGAATACCTCGAGGCCCTGGGCAAGATCGATGCGAAGTACAACACCCCGGAGACCCCGGTTACCGAGAAGGTTTGGGGCACCGTCATCGGCGAGACGCCGTATCTGTGGATGGCCGCCTTCGGCACCAGCGTTCTCAACGAGGATTGGACCGCTTCCAACATGAAGGATCCGGCCGTCCGCGAAGTGCTGCAGTACCTGTATGACATGGTCCATGTCTACGGCTATGCGCCGGTTCGCGAGGCGAACACCGACGACACCGCGCTGTTCTGCTCCGGCCGCGTTGCCAGCATCTTCACCGGTCCGTTCGTTCTGTCTTCCTTCAACGCCAACAACTTCAAGACCTGGAACATGGCGATCGCGCCGCGTGGCTCCGAGAAGGGCCGTGCTGCCTACGGCGTCGGCGGTCTGGGCATGATGGCCACCTGCGAGCATCGCGAAGAGGCCTTCAACCTCATGAAGGAATTCTGTTCCCTCGAGACTTCCATGACGCAGGCTCGCGAGGCGACCTCTCTGCCGCTGTTCGAGTCCGCTGCCAACAGCCCCGAGTTCCTGTCTCACTGCGAGAACATGAACGTATTCTATGACGAGCTGCCGGAAGCCATCAAGCTGCCGAGCCCGGTCTGCTATGCTGAGCTGAACATGATCATGAAGGACATGATGAACAACATCATGACCAAGACCCTGACTATCGATGAGGCCATCGAAAAGGCTGACGCCGAAATCGCTGAGGCGTTCGCTGAGTTCGGATATTAATCCAAACTATCCGGTAGAAGGGCCTGCCCTTCTACCGGCTTTTTGACTTAAAGAAATGTTTGTGAGGAGTTGAGCTTCAATGGCCTCGACTGCGAAGAAAAAGCGGCAGGTTGGCATGTTCACGACAAAGAAGGATGACCTTGTCGGTTGGCTGTTTACCGCCCCTGCGCTGATTTGCTTTATTTCCTTTGTCCTTCTGCCGACTCTGGCGATGATCGGACTCAGCTTTACAAAGTACAAGATGCTCAGGCCGCCGGAGTGGATCGGCCTGGATAACTATGTGCGTCTGTTTACGAAGGACGCCAAGCTGATCAAGGTGGCCATGAACACGATCAAGCTTTCGACCGTGTCCGTTCTGATCAGTATTTTCATCGGCCTCGTTCTCGCGCTGCTGATCACGAGCCGCAAAAACGGCCTGTACAGCTACGTGATCCGTCTGTTCTATTTCTTCCCCAATATTGTTGCGGCTTCCTTCATCGCGATTGTCTGGTCGATTCTGTTCTCCAAGGATACCGGTGTTGTCAATTACTATCTGCATCGCCTGTTCGGCATGCAGCCGGTCGGCTTCCTGACAGATCAGAGATACGCCTTGTGGTCGGTCGTGTTTATCGATGTATGGCGCAACATCGGCTTTATCATGTTTATCCTGCTGGCAGGCATCCGCAGCATATCCGATTCTTATTATGAAGCGGCGGCTCTGGACGGAGCGAGCAGCCTGCAGATTGCAACGCATGTCACGATTCCGCTTTTGACGCCCAGCATTCTGCTGGTGATGGTCATCCAGATCATCGGCGCGCTCAAGACGTTCGATATTCCCAATATCATGACGGAAGGCGGCCCGAACGACGCGACGCGTACGATGGCCATGTATGTCTATGATATGGCCTTTACGAGAATGTCGATGGGCTATGCGTGCTGCGTATCGGTGATTTTTGTCGTCGCGATTATGCTGGTCACCGTTCTCCAATTCAGTTTGAGCAATAAGTGGGTGCATTATGATTAAGAAGACAAGCTCTAAAGTTGTAGGCTTTATCCTTTCGCTTCTTGTTCTGGCGGCCGGCTTCGTGGTCTTTATGCCGTTCCTGTTTATGTTTGCTCAGTCGATGCGTCTTCCCTCTGATGCATACAGGCTTCCGCCGGACTGGTTCCCTACGACTTTCGATTTAACAAACTATAAAACGCTGTTTGCGTCGGATCTGCCGATGCTGAACATGGTCGGCAACAGCGCGCTGGTCACATTCAGCGTGATCGTTTTGCGTCTGATCGTGGCGATCCTCGCGGCGTATGCGATTGCCAAGATCCGGTATCGCGGCTCCAACACGGTTATGATCGGTTTTCTTTCCTCGATGATGCTTCCGATTCAGGCGACGATCATTCCGCTGTACATCATCATGAGCAACCTCGGTCTGGTCAATACGCGGTTGAGCCTGATTATCATTGGCATCTTCGATTCGTTCTGTATCTTCATGCTCAAGCAGAGCATGGCGACCATTCCGGATTCCATCGTGGAATCCGCGAAAATCGACGGTGCGGGTCATATGAGGATCTGCTGGCAGATTATTGTACCGATGATCAAATCCTCTCTGGCGACCATGGTGATTCTGATTTTCAACGGCAACTGGAACGATTATTTCCTGCCGTATATCTTCATCAGTTCATGGGATAAGATGACGCTGCCTCTGGGCATCAACGCGCTGAAGGGCTACATGGGAAGCGGCAACCAATCCGTTATTCTCGCAGCGGTTTCGTTTGCCGTTACGCCGATTCTGATCATCTTCCTCTTTGGACAGCGCTACATCGTCGAGGGTCTGACGGCTTCCGCGGTGAAGGGATAACACGCTGTGAGCCCGTTTTGCGACTTCACACTCACTGATCGTCTGATCGGTGAGTTTTTTACTTTATGGGAAATTGCGCAAAATTACGTGCTGCGAGCACGAAATGACTTTATATTGCTAAGTTGTTCGGAAGTGGGAGCGGCTGCTTTTATGCTGGATAGTCGGCAAAGCCGCGCTTTCCTTAAAAAGGCATATCCTGACGGCGTGCGGCAGGAGCGGCGCTGTATGCCGACGAAAGATACAGATATATCGGTGTGCGCTGCATGACAGGGCAGAAGAGGAGGACATATGGAAGACGTCATTCGGGATGCGAATCGGATCATCAGGGCGTCGATTGAGGCGGTGCTGCCGGATGCGGCGGTGGAGCGTGCGCTGCACCTGCATGAGGCTGCAGGACCGGTGACGCTGATTGCGCTGGGTAAGGCGGGCTGGCGCATGGCAAATGCGGCCTATCGCGTGCTGGGCGAAGAGCGGGTGAAGCAGGGCGTCGTCGTGACGAAGTATGGCCACTGCGAGGGGCCTGTCGGCTGTCTAGAGCTGTATGAAAGCGGGCATCCCGTTCCGGATGCAAACGGCGTGGCTGCGGCGGCGCGTGTGCTTGCTATGGCGCGCAGTCTCGGCAGGGAGGATGAGGTTGTTCTGCTGATTTCCGGCGGCGGTTCGGCGCTCTTTGAATTGCCGGCGGCGGGCGTAACGCTTGAGGAGATCGCCGATGTGACGCGGCAGCTGCTCGCCTGCGGCGCGGATATCACGGAGATCAACTGTATTCGCAAGCGCTTGTCCGCCGTCAAGGGCGGAAAGCTGGCGCTGGAGATTGCGCCGGCGAAGACGTTTGCCATCGTTCTGTCCGATGTGCTGGGCGATCCGCTGGATGTGATTGCCTCGGGACCTGCCTATCCGGACAGGACGACGTGCGGTGATGCGGGCGCGATCGTTCAAAAGTATCGTCTGCAGCTTGGAGAGGCGATGCTTGCCGCGCTGGAGCGGGAAACGCCTAAAGCCCTGCCGGACGTCGAGACGTATGTGGCCGGCAATGTGCAGGCGCTCTGCGCCGCCGCCGCGTGCGAAGCGCAGAAGCTGGGCTATGCGGCGAAGATCATGGATGAGGGACTCAGCTGCGAGGCGAGGGAAGCCGGCAGGATGATTGCACAATACGCCGCAGAGGCGGAGGGGCCGTGCGCCCTGATCTGGGGCGGGGAAACCGTTGTGCATCTCAAGGGCAGCGGAAAGGGCGGGCGCAATCAGGAGGTGGCACTCAGCGCAGCCGAAGGGATTGCGGGCATGGAGGGCATCTGCGTGTTTGCGCTCGGTTCCGATGGAACAGACGGTCCGACGGACGCCGCCGGTGGTCTGGTGACGGGCCGATTTTGGGAAAGGGCGACTGCGGAGCGTATCCGGGCGCATCTTGAAAACAACGACGCGTATCCGCTGCTGCAGGAGATGGGCGCGCTGATCATGACCGGCCCGACGGGAACGAATGTCAATGACCTGTATGTGCTGCTCAAGCGGTAATCGGCAGATTGCCGGGGATAAGCAAAGCGCCGTCACGGCAGAGCGTGACGGCGCTTCAAATATGGTTATGCTGGCAATCAGGCCTTCTCCAGGGCGAGGGTCCTGGTGGTCAGGTCGCAGACCTCGGACGGTCCGAAGTACTGGATTGCGCCCGGATAGACGAAGCAGGTCTCCACCGCCCACTGCTCGCGATGCGCGGCGAAGTACTTGAAGGGCTTGCCCTCGAGCTCGACGAGCGCCTTGCGGATAACCGGCTTGTCCTCGCCGTTGCGGCGCTCGATGTTCATCATCTTGGTGATCGGCATGCCGCCGGCGATCCACTCCTCGGCCGGCTTGGACAGGTTGGACACCTTGGACAGGTAGCCGTTGAAGCCGTACTGGATGAGCATGCAGGCGTTGTAGCCCAGGGAGTAGCAGTAGTCCGCGTCGAAGTTGGACGGGAA
>JAFSCW010000095.1 GCA_017436605.1 Clostridia bacterium
GAGGCCTGCCACGAGGCTGCTGCCTCCACCTCTGAAGACCTGATGGAGAAGTTCTTCGACGAAGGCCGTCTCTCCGAGGTCGATATGCTGCGCGGCCTGTCTGCCGGCATCTACGAGGGCTCCATCGTGCCCGTCGTTCCGGTTTCCTCCATCAGCGGCATCGGCATCCGTCCGCTGCTGTATGAACTGGCCATGTACATGCCCTCCCCGATGGAGCATACCTACCATGGCATCAACCCGAAGACCAAGTCCATGCATATCCGCCATGCAGACATGTCCGAGAGCTTCACCGCGCAGGTCTTCAAGACCATCGCTGACCCGTTCGTCGGCAAGCTGTCCCTGATCAAGGTCATCTCCGGCGTGCTGACCCCGGCGACCGCCCTGTTTAACGCGAACGCCGATAAGCCCGAGAAGGCTGCCGGCCTGTTCATGATCCGCGGCAAGAAGCAGATCCCGGTCGGCATGCTCTGCGCCGGCGATATCGGCGCCCTGTCCAAGCTGCAGTACACCTCCACCGGCGACAGCCTGTGCGAGATCGGCAAGGTCGTTCAGTACGACAGCATCGAGTTCCCGGCTCCGCAGATTTCCATGGCCGTCTACGCGAAGAAGGCGGGCGAGGAAGATAAGGTCTTCTCCGGCCTTGCGCGTCTGTGCGATGAAATGCCGGACGTCATCGTGGCGAAGGACCCGATGACCACCGAGACCCTCATCAGCGGCCAGGGCGAACTGGAGCTGGAGATTGTCCGCCAGAAGCTGCAGACCAAGTTCGGCGCTGAGGCCGTGTTCAAGGATCCGAAGATTGCTTACCGCGAGTCCATCCGCAAGACCATCAAGGTTCAGGGCCGCCATAAGAAGCAGTCCGGCGGTCATGGCCAGTTCGGCGATGTGTGGATCGAGTTCTCTCCGGCCGAGCCGGGCGTCGAGTTCGAGTTCGAAGACGCCGTTGTCGGCGGCGCCGTTCCGCGCAACTTCATCCCGTCCGTCGAGAAGGGCCTGCGCGACAACCTCGTCAAGGGCGTCCTCGCCGGCTTCCCGATGACCGGCCTGCATGCTAAGCTTTACGATGGTTCCTACCATCCGGTCGACTCTTCCGAAATGGCGTTCAAGACCGCTGCCCGCATCGCGTATAAGCAGTGTATCAACGCCTCTCCGGTCCTGCTTGAGCCGATCATGCACGTGGAAGTGACCGTGCCGGACGAGTACATGGGCGACATCATGGGCGACATGAACAAGCGCCGCGGCCGCATCCTCGGCATGGAGCCGGTGGACGGCAAGCAGCTGATCATCGCCGAAGTGCCGCAGGCCGAAATGTTTAAGTACGCGACCGATCTGCGTTCCATGACGCAGGCGCGCGGCTTCTACAAGATGAACTTCGAGCGCTATGAGGAAGTTCCGCAGATGATCGCCGCGAAGATCATCGAGGCGCATAAGGCCGATCTCGCTGACGACGAGGATTGATTCTGACTTTCAAGGCTCCGGGCTGACCCCGGGGCCTTTTCTTTATGCATACTTGATACCTGACTACCATGATACGTCACAAAAATTGCATCCTGTTGTCAGATAGTCTTGACATGTGCAGAAATGGACGGTAAAATAGAAGAAGTCAAAGTGAAAGCGTGTGCGGGGAGGACCCTGAACGCTAAAGCATACAGCGGGCGCAGTCCCGTTTGATACATCAATTCAATATACGGTCAGCGCGGCCTTTGTGCGCCTGCGGGGCAGTATGCCCGCACGATTGCGCAGAAGGGCGGACTGTGCCCGTTTGTTTTGTGTGCCTGTGTGCACGTTTGCGTCAACCCCTCACACTTTTGACCGACTGGATACGATTATGAGAGTTTGTCAAAGAAGGAGTGTGAGACTGGTTGGCGATTTTTTTGTCCATTTTGTCTGTAGTGATTGCCGCGCTTGCGGGCCTGGCAGTTGGCTATATCTACCGCAAGAACATTCAGGAAAAGAAGATCGGACGTACGGAGGAATATGCGCGCAATCTGCTTGACGATGCGCAGCGCCGTGCGGAGGAAAAGAAAAAAGAGAGCATTCTTGAGGCGAAGGAAGAAGTTATCCGCCTGAAGAACGAGCTCGACCGCGAGATCCGCGACCGCCGCGCCGAGGTTCAGCGCAGCGAGCGCCGCGTTGCCCAGCGCGAGGAAACCCTCGACAAGAAGGCCGATAACCTCGATGCGCGCGAGACGACCCTTGAGCGCAAGCAGTATGAGCTGGACCGCCTGACCAAGGAGGCCACCGAGTACGCCGCGAGGCAGAAGGCCGCCGCCGAAAGCGCGGAGCAGGCCATGAAGGAGCTCGAGGAAAAGCGCCGCAGCGAGCTTGAGCGCGTGGCGAAGATGACCCAGGATGAGGCGCGCGACATGATCGTGCAGCGCATCCAGAAGGAAGCCTATCACGACGCCGGCGTGCTCGTGCGCGAGATCGAGCAGAACGCCAAGAACGAAGCTGAGAAGAAGGCGCGCAACATCGTCGCCATGGCGATTCAGCGCTGCGCCTCCGATCACGTCGCCGAGACGACCGTGTCCCTGGTGAACCTCCCGAATGAGGACATGAAGGGCCGCATCATCGGCCGCGAGGGCCGCAACATCCGCACGCTGGAAACCGCGACCGGCGTCGATCTGATCATCGACGATACCCCGGAAGCCGTGATCGTTTCCGCGTTTGATCCGGTGCGCCGCGAGATCGCGCGCATCGCGCTCGAAAAGCTGATTGCCGACGGCCGTATTCATCCGGCCCGCATCGAGGAAATGGTCGAGAAGGCCCGCCGCGAGGTGGACAACCAGATCCGCGAGACCGGAGAACAGGCCATCTTTGAGACCAACATGCACGGCATCCACCATGAGCTGGTCAAGCTCCTGGGCCGCATGCGCTATCGCACCAGCTACGGCCAGAACGTGCTCAAGCATTCCATCGAGGTTTCCCATCTGGCGGGCCTGATGGCTGCGGAGCTCGGCGCGGACGTGGGCCTGGCCAAGCGCGCGGGCCTGCTGCATGATATCGGCAAGGCCGTCGACCATGAGCTCGAGGGCACGCACGTCGAGCTGGGCGTGGAAATGTGCAAGCGTTACCACGAATCCCCGGAGGTCATCCACTGCATCGCCGCGCACCACAACGATATCGAGCCGACCACGGTCGAGGCTGTGATCGTGCAGGCCGCCGATGCGATTTCTGCCGCCCGTCCGGGCGCGCGCCGCGAGTCCATCGAAAACTACATCCGCCGTCTGGAGAAGCTCGAGGAGATCACGTCCAGCTTCCAGGGCGTTGAGAAGTCGTTTGCGATTCAGTCCGGCCGCGAGGTCCGCATCATGGTCAAGCCGGAGGATATCTCCGACGAGGGCACGACCGTCCTCGCCCGCGAGATCGCCAAGCGCATCGAGAATGAGCTGGAGTATCCGGGCCAGATCAAGGTCAACGTCATCCGTGAGACCCGCTGCACCGAGTTCGCGAAGTAAGAAAAACAAAAGACGCTGTTTCAAAATGGCTGAAAAGGCCATGAGAGACAGCGTCTTTTTTCTTTGGCATGCTTTATCGGAATGAACAGATCGCAGCGTCCAGCGCGGCGATGGAGCGGATCTGCCCCTGGCGGATGCGCAGCTGGCAGCGGACCTGCGGCGGCGCGGACGCATAGAGCCTTCGTGCGTTGGCGTTGCTTTCCAGCAGCGCGTAGAGGTTGGGATAGATGTTCATGAGCTTCCCTCCATGGTCTTTGATCTGGGCATATCCTGCGCAGCAAAAGCGCGGCTTATGCTTGACGCTGCCTTTTACGCGGGGCTATAATAAAATGAGTTTATATGCGGAGGAGATGAAACCATGACGGCGATGCAGGCGGCGCACAGAGCGCTTTCGGAGGTGTTCGGCTATGACAGCTTCCGCCCCGGGCAGGAAAGCATCGTCTCCGCCATTCTCTCCGGCCGCGACGTCATGGCTGTCATGCCGACGGGCGCCGGCAAATCGCTGTGCTATCAGATCCCGGCGCTGGTGCTGGGCGGGGTGACAATCGTCGTATCGCCGCTTATATCGCTTATGCGCGATCAGGTGGCCAGCCTCATCCAAAGCGGCGTGCGCGCCGCGTATCTGAATTCATCGCTGACGCCCAGACAGTTTTCCCTCGCGCTGGAAAACGCGCGGGAGGGCGTTTACCGCATCATCTACGTCGCGCCGGAAAGGCTGCTGACGCCCGGCTTTTTAAGCTTTGCCAGGGAGGCGGAGATCGCGCAGGTCGTCGTCGACGAGGCGCACTGCGTCAGCCAGTGGGGGCAGGACTTCCGCCCCGGCTATCTGGAGATCGAGCCGTTTCTGCGCGAACTGCCTGTCCGTCCGCGCGTGAGCGCATTTACCGCGACGGCGACGGAAGCCGTCCGCCGCGATATCATGCGGCTGCTGAAGCTCGCGCATCCCTATGAGATCACCACGGGCTTTGATCGTCCGAATCTCTATTTCGAGGTACGCCGGGGCGGGGATAAGGACATGGCGCTTCTGCGCTTCCTCGCCGAGCACAGGGATCAGAGCGGCATCATCTACTGCGGAACGCGCAAGGGCGTGGAAACGGTCGCGGGGATGCTCGCCGGCCGCGGCATGGATGTGGTGGCGTATCATGCCGGCATGGGCGAGGCGGAGCGCGGTCATGCGCAGGAGGATTTCGTATCCGATCGTGCGCCGCTGATCGTGGCGACAAACGCATTCGGCATGGGCATCGACAAATCAAACGTCTCCTTTGTCGTCCATTACAACATGCCCAAGGATCTGGAAAGCTATTATCAGGAGGCGGGCCGCGCCGGCCGGGACGGCGAGGACGCCGTCTGCTGCCTGCTGTATCATCCCTCGGATGTGCATCTCAATACCTTTCTCATCGAGCACTCCATGGACGCAAGCCCGCTGGATGAGGACACGCAGAAGATTGTGATCGAGCGGGCCAAGGAACGCCTCCGGCAGATGACGTATTACGCGACGTCCTCCGGCTGCCTGCGCGCGAGGATTCTTTCCTACTTCGGCGAGACGCTTGAGGGCGGGCGCTGCGGAAACTGCTCTGCCTGCCAGATGGAAACGCAAGAGCGGGACGTGACGCGCGAGGCCGGCATGATCGTAGCGGGCGTGATGGCGCTCGGCGGCAGATACGGCAAGGCAGCCGTGGCGAAGGTGCTCGCCGGCAGCCGCGATGCGCGCATCAGGGAAAAGCAGCTCGATAAGCTGTCGGCCTTCGGCAGCCTGCGCAGCGAAGGCGAGGAGAACATCCGCGCGATGATCGACGAGCTGATCATCGACGAGGTGCTCGAGATCACGGACGGGCAGTATCCGCTTCTGCGTCCGGGCCCGCGTGCGCGGGAAGTGCTGCGCGGGGACGAGCCCGTGCGCATGTCGCTGCATGTGCGCGAGCCTGCGCAAAAGCGGGTGAAGATGAAGCCCGTCGCGGACAAGGGACTGCTTTCCCGGCTGGTTGCGCTCAGGCGGCGTATTGCCGAGGAGCAGCACGTTCCGCCGTTCATCATCTTCACCAACGCGACGCTCAGCGATATGGCGGTCAAGCGTCCCCGCACGCGCGCGCAGATGCTGCGCGTCGCCGGCGTGGGCGAAAACAAAATGGAACGGTACGGCGATGCGTTTCTTCGCGTCGTCGGGGAGTATCTGGATGAACAGGCGTAAAGGAGGTTCCGGCATGCTTTCTGCCAAACGGGAAAGGGCGCTGTGCATGGCGCTGTGCCTGCTCGCGTCGGCTGTGCTTTTGCTGCTGTGCTCGCAGTGCTCGCCGCTGTATCCGACCAACGTCTGGCCGGATGCGAACTGCCTTTTGACCGTCGGCCGCGTGATGCGCGAGGGCGGCGTGGTCTATCGCGATATCTACGAGCAAAAGGGCCCGACGCTCTATCTCTTCCATGCGCTTGCATCGTGTATATCGGACAGCAGCTTCCTTGGCGTGTATGTGCTGGAGGTGCTTTCCTTTGCCGCGGTGCTGTATCTGGCCTGCCGGATGGGCATGCGCAGAAGAAGCGCATGGGCCCCGTATTGCGACGCGGTTCTGATTGGCGCCTGTCTGCTGGTCGGCGGCGCGTTTTCGCGCGGGGACAGCGCGGAGGAATTCTGCCTGCCCTATCTGATGGCGGCGCTGTACATCGTCTTTTTGCAGTATGGCGCGCGGAAGGGGCCGATGCAGCTTCGGGCGCTTTTTGCCTGCGGGCTGATGGCCGGCATGGTCGCCACGATCAAGTTCACGATTCTGGGCCTGTTTGTGGGCCTATGCATGACAGAAGGAATTCTGGCGCTGCGCGCAGGCGGCATGCGGCGTGCGCTGCAGAGCGCAGGCGTGTTTCTTGCGGGCATGCTGACGCCCATTGCGCTTTGGTGCGCGTATTTTGCGGCGCATGGCGCGCTGGGCGATGCATACGCCGCTTATATTCACAACAACATCTTCCTGTACAGCGATGAGGCGAGGACGCTGGCGGACGCTGCGCGCGATATCGTGTCTGCTGCCCGGGAGAATGTGCTTTGGGTGCTCCTTGCGTCGATCGGCCTGCTGGCGCTTATGCTGGACCGCAGGGAGAGGATGCAGCTGCGCCTTGCCGTGGCGTGCATGGCTGCCTGCGCGTTTGCTGCGGTGTTTTTGCTCGGGCGCACATGGCCGTACAGTCCTCTGGTGCTGGGCGTGTTTGCCTTTGTGGGCTTTGCATCGGCGCCGAACCGTGCGGACGGGATGCAAAGCGTCCTGCTGCGGAGGCTGGCGTCGTCGGTTTCCTGCGCGCTTGCTCTGGCCGTGGCGCTTTTCCTGAGTCCGAATGCGTATCTGCGCGGCGTGGAGAAAGAGGCGCTGGCGCAGACCCGTTTGGCGGCCTATGTTCACGAGGGCGCGACGGTTCTGCAGTATAATCATCTGGACGACGGCTTGTATCTGGCCAGCGGGCGGCTGCCGCAGCAGAAGTATTTTGTCAATCTGAATGTGGACTATGAGGAGATGCGCAGCGAGCTCGACCGGTATGTGCAGGAAGCGATTCCGGATTATGTGCTCGTCTCGTGGAATGAGCTGCCTGCCCGGTTTGATCGCTACCAGCTGATTGCGACCGACGCGGGCTATGACGATCAGGACCGCATCAACAAGATGCTGTATCTGTACAGGAGGAAATGACGATGGGGAACACGGCGGATACGCTGATCCCGGCGGCGCGGCTTCGCGCGTTTATGGAGCGCGTCTTTGAGCGCGAGGGCTTTTCTGCGCCGGATGCGTCGGCGATTGCGGATGTGCTCATGCAGGCGGATCTCTTCGGCATCGAGAGCCACGGCGCGCAGCGGATGATGTACTATCATCGAAATATCCGTTCCGGCAGCGTGGATGTGCATGCGGAGATCGAGACCGTGCGCGAGACGCCGGTTTCCGCGCTGCTGGACGGCCATTTTGCGATGGGCCAGCTGTGCGGCGTGCGGGCGATGGAGCTGGCGATCGCCAAGGCGAAAAAGACCGGCGTGGGCGTCGTCTGCGTGCGCAATTCTTCGCATTACGGCATCGCGGGCTATTATCCGCTGATGGCCGCGCGGGAGGGCCTGTGCGCGTTTTCGATGACCAATACCGGCCCGATCATGGTGCCGACCTTCGGACGGGAGATGATGCTGGGCACGAATCCGATTGCCTTCTGCATGCCGGCTGATCCGGTTCCGTTCTGGTTCGACGCCTCGACGACCGTCGTCACGCTCGGCAAGGTCGAGGTCTACGACAAGCGGGAAAAGCCCATGCCGCACGGATGGACGATCGACGGCGAGGGAAGGACGGCGACGGACGCGTCGGCCATGAACGCGTCGATCCTCTCCGGCGGAAAGGGCGGTATTCTGCCGCTGGGCGGCGAAGGCGAAACGACGGGCGGACACAAGGGCTATGGCCTGGGCATCATGGTCGAGGCGCTGACGGGCGTGCTTGCGCAGGGCCTGCTTTCGCCCGACATGCAGGGCGCGCACGGCGATCATACGAGCCACTTCTTCCTCGCGTTTGATCCGGCGATGTTCGGCGACCCGGCGGATATCCGCGCCGGCATGAGCCGGTATCTGCGTATGCTGCGCGAAAGCGAGCGCCTGCCCGGCTGCGCGCGCATCTATACGCCCGGCGAAAAGGCGCATGAGGCGCAGGAACGACGCCTGCGCGAAGGCGTTCCCGTCGAGGAAAAGACGCTCGAAGAGCTGCGGATTATCGCAGAGGAACTGGGGCTGGAGGCGCTGTGATGGCAAAGGTCAGGAAGATGACACAGGGCAGCATCGCGCGGCATCTGATCGCCTATGCGCTGCCGCTCATTCTGGGCAATTTTTTTCAGCTGACGTACAATGCGGTCGATTCGATCATCGTCGGCAAGTTCGCCGGCGAGCAGGCGCTGGCCGCTGTCAGCGCGGCGAATCCGGTCATGACCATCGTGATTCTCGGCGTATCCGGTATTTCCATCGGCGCGTCCGTGCTGATGAGCCGCTTTTTCGGCGCGGGGGATGAAGAGCGTCTTCGCAGCGAGGTCGCCACGACGATCCTCTTCGGCGCTGCCGCGTCGCTGGTGGTTTTCGCTGCCGGGCTGGCGCTTTCCGGCTGGATGCTGCGCCTGATCAACGTCCCGGCGGAGATTCTCCCGATGGCGACGGATTACCTGCGGATCATCTTTGTCGGTTTCCTGTTTACCTTTCAATACAACATTCTCTCCGCGTCGCTGCGCAGCGTGGGTGATTCGCGCACGCCGGTAATCTTTCTGGCGTTTTCCTCCGTGCTCAATGGCTGTCTGGACGCGGTGTTCATCGCCGGTCTTGGCTGGGGCGTCTCAGGCGCAGGTCTGGCGACGGTGATCGCGCAGGCGGTGAGCGCGCTGCTGTGCGCGGTATATATGTACAGGCGGGTGCCGCTTTTGCGCATACCGCTTGGAAAGATGCGCATCGACCGCGAGCTGCTTCGCATGACGCTGGAAAGCGGCAGCATCACCGCCCTGCAGCAGGCCTGCCAGCCGGTGGGCAAGGTGCTCATCCAGAGCGTCATCAATGCGCAGGGCGTGGCGATGATCGCGGCGTTCAATGCGGTCAGCCGCGTGGATGATTTCGCCTGTATTCCGGAGCAGAGCATTTCCTCGGCCATGATGACCTGTGTCGCCCAGAACCGGGGCGCGGGCGATCGGGCGCGCGTGCGGGAGACGCTGCGCGTGGGCATGCGGCTGGAACTTGTCTACGGCGTGTTCATCCTGATCGCCGTGCAGCTGGTCAAGCGCCCGGTTATGGCGCTCTTTGCCGCGCAGGACAGCGCGCAGATGGCGCAGATGGGCGTCGATTACCTGACGCTGATGGCGTTTTTCTATCTCCTGCCCGGCATGACCAACGGCATACAGGGATTTTTCCGCGGCATGGGCGAGATGAAGACCACGCTCGTGGGCACATTTATTCAGATTTCGATTCGGACGGTCATCGTCTATGTGCTTGTTCCGCGCGTTGGCCTTTCCGGCGCGGCGATTGCCTGTGCGGTGGGCTGGAGCTTTATGCTCGTTTATGCGTTCTTCCGCTATAGAATCATCCGCCGAAGGCTGGCGTGACAGCACCGATCCGATATAAAAAACACGCTCTCATCTGCTGAAGGTGAGAGCGTGTTTTGTGTGTCATCAGACATGGCGCTCCATGCCGTGCTGCATGCACAGCAGGGTTTGCCATGTCCTTGGAAATGGGGGCGCGGCCTCGGCCGCATGTTATGCGCTGCGCATCAGAACGTGCGCAGGGAATTGCAGCGGTAGATGGCCTCGCCGATGTAGCCGATGGTACGGCCTGCGGCGGTCATCATGCGCGTCATCATGTTCTTCTTATTCATCGTCGGATAACCTCCTTACAGGGATACGGAATATCTGTGGGTTACAGGCTGGAGATGATCATCATCGCGCTCAGCGCGATCGGCGCGAAGGAAACCATCGCGGTCATCAGCAGGGTTTCGCCCAGCGTGGAGCGCACGGCGGCGCTTGCATGCGTATTGTTCTTGGTCATAGGAATCAAACCTCCTTGTTTTCTGCCCGGGGGCAGAAAGGACTCGTGATCAGCGCGGGATCGATTCGCCGGCGTTGCGGCGGCCCGTCTGCTGTGGGACGTATGATAGCACGGTCGGGCAAGGATTGTAAACCCCTTTCGCGCATGTTTGGAAAATGCAGACAAAGATGTTACGGAACGAGCCCTTTGGGGCGGGGGAGAAACGTGTAGATGCGACAAAAAATCGGGGGTTTCATCGGATGGAACGGAGAAGAAGAGATTTAAGCATTGTCAACCTGCATAGTTTTTGGGGCGGTCAGCAACCGGAATAAAGGGAAAAACAGGGCTGAAAACAGCAAAGAAAAAGGAAAAACAGACCGCTTATCCGGGACGGCGATTGTTGATTTCGGCTCCAAAATATGGAAAAAGCCGCGTCCTTCCGCAGAAGCGGGGAAGGACGCGGCCTTAAAATCGAGGGGATTATTCGCCGCGGCGGGCACGGGCGGCGAGCTTTTTGCGCATTTCGACCTCGAGCACGCGCTTGCGCATGCGCAGGTTCTTCGGCGTGATCTCCAGCAGCTCGTCGTCGTCGATGAATTCCAGACATTCCTCAAGGGTCAGCGCCTTCATCGAGGTGAGCTTCATCGCGGTTTCCGCGCCGGCGGAGTTGCGGATGGAGGTCAGATGCTTCTGGCGGCAGACGTTGACGTCGATATCGCCGGTGCGCGCATTCTGGCCGACGATCATGCCGGTATAGACGGAGGTACCCGGGCCATAGAAGAGCGTTCCGCGGTCCTGCGCATAGAACAGGCCGTACATCACGGCCTCGCCGGTCTCGGTGGAGACGAGCGCGCCGCAGTTGCGGTGCGGGATTTCGCCCTTGAAGAGCTCGTAGTGATCAAACACGGAGCTCATGACGCCCTCGCCGCGGGTGTCGGTCATGAACTCGCTGCGATAGCCGAACAGGCCGCGGCTGGGCACGGTGAACTCCAGACGCACGCGATCCATGCCGGACATGTTGTCCATCACGCCGCGGCGGCGGCCGATTTTCTCGATGACCGCGCCGGCGTACTCGCTGGGCACGTCGCAGACCATCTTCTCCACCGGCTCCATCTTGTTGCCGTCCTCATCGTACTGGATGAGCACCTCCGGCTTGGAGACCTGGAATTCGTAGCCCTGACGGCGCATGTTCTCGATCAGCACGGACAGATGCAGCTCGCCGCGGCCGCTGACGCGGAAGGCATCCGGGGATTCGGTCTCCTCCACACGCAGGGAAACGTCGGTTTCCAGCTCGCGCATCAGGCGCGCGCGCAGATGGCGGGAGGTGACGTAGGTGCCCTCGCGTCCGGCGAACGGGCTGTCGTTGACGGAGAAGGTCATCACGACCGTCGGCTCGGTGATCTTGACGAAGGGCAGCGGCTCGACGGTGTCGGGCGCGCAGATGGTGTCGCCGATCATGATGTCCTCGACGCCGGTGATCGCGACGATCTCGCCCATGGAGGCTTCCTCGATCGGAACGCGCTTGAGACCATCGAAGGCGAACAGCGCGCTCATGCGGAAGCTCTCGTGCAGATCCGGGTTTTCAAGGTTGCAGCGGGTCTTCATGGTGTTGAGCCTGAAGCTGCCGCGGGTAATGCGGCCGATACCGATACGGCCGACGAACTCGTTATAGTCGATGGTGGAGATGAGCATCTGCGCCGGGCCCTCGGGATCGCCCTTGGGCGCCGGGATGTATTCGAGGATCGTATCGAACAGCGGGCGCAGGTCGGTGCCCGGATTGCTCAGGTCGAGCGTCGCGGTGCCGGCGCGGGCGCTGGCGTAGACGATCGGGGTATCGAGCTGGCTTTCGTCCGCGTCGAGGTCGATCATCAGATCGATGGCCTCGGAGACGACCTCGTCGCAGCGCGCATCCGGACGATCGACCTTGTTGACCACGACGATGACAGGCAGGCCCAGCGCTAAGGCATGCTGGAGGACGAAGCGGGTCTGGGGCATCGGGCCCTCGAAGGAGTCGATGAGCAGCAGCACGCCGTCGACCATCTTCAGCACGCGCTCGACCTCGCCGCCGAAGTCGGCGTGGCCGGGGGTATCGACGACGTTGATCTTCACGCCGTTGTAGTTGACGGAGGTGTTTTTGGCCAGGATGGTGATGCCGCGTTCCTTTTCCAGATCATTGCTGTCCATGACGCGATCGGCGACCTGCTGGTTCTCGCGGAAGACGCCGCCCTGCTTGAGCATCTCATTGACCAGCGTCGTCTTGCCGTGGTCGACGTGAGCGATGATGGCAATGTTGCGGATATTCTCACGAATCATTTCCAAAATGAAAGCCTTCTTTCTTATGTCGAACGGGAACGAGGGGGAAACGCCGGGCTGCCGCCCAGACCTGCCTGAGGGATTTCATCCCTCAGACTCCCTTCTTCGCTTCGCGGAGAGGAATGGATTAATCTACATTACGAGAGGCCGTTTCAGCAAGCTCGAGGCCTTCGTTGTTCTCCAGCGCCCAGCGGATGGACCACTCGTTTTCAAAGAGGATGACGTCGCGGTCGTGGCTGTCCTGCGCAAGGGAGCAGGTGCTGGAGAGCTTGAGCTTGTCCAGCGGCTTCGGGGTCTTGGTGACCCAGCGGACGTAGCGGTAGTTCAGCTGCTCGCGGCGGATTTCGGCGTTGTATTCGGTCGTGAGTCTGTGTTCGAGCACCTCGAACTGCAGCACGCCGACGACGCCGACGATGATTTCCTCAAAGCCAATGCCCGGACGCTTGAACGTCTGGATCGTGCCCTCTTCAGCCAGCTGCACAACGCCCTTGACGAACTGCTTGCGCCTGAGGCTGTCGATGGAGGAACAGCGCGCGAAGAACTCCGGCGCAAAGACCGGGATGCCCTCGTAGCGGCGCTTCTTGCCGGTGCACAGCGTATCGCCCAGGCGGAAAATGCCCGGATCGAACAGGCCGATGATATCGCCCGGGTACGCGGTCTCGACCGCGCCGCGCTCGTCGGCCATGAACTGCTGCGGCTGCTTGAGCTGGATCGTCTTGTTCGTGCCGGAATGCCAGACGTTCATGCCCTTGGTGAACGTGCCGGAGCAGATGCGCATGAACGCAAGGCGGTCGCGGTGAGCCGGATTCATGTTCGCCTGAATCTTGAAGATGAAGCCGGAGAAGTCCTCGCTCGTCGCCTCCACAGTGCCGGCGTCGCTCTCATGGCTGGCCGGCGGAGTGGAGTATTCGAGGAAGCGGGTCAGGAACGGCTCGACGCCGAAGTTGGTGATGGCGGAGCCGAAGAACATCGGGGTCAGCTCGCCCGCGCGCACAAGCTCGAGATCGAATTCGTCGCCGGCCATATCCAGCAGCTCGATTTCGTCCATCAGGCGGCCATACAGGCGATCGCCCAGCAGCTCCGGCAGGTTCGGATCGTCGATCGGCACATCCAGCTTTTCGACGCGGGTCTTGCCGTGGTCGCCGCTCTCGTAGAGCTCGACCATTTTCGTATCGCGGTGATAGACGCCCTTGAAATCGCCGTCGGTGCCGATGGGCCAGTTGACCGGAACAGCGCGGATGCCGAGCACCTGCTCAAGCTCCTCCATCAGGGAGAAGGGATCCTTCGCCGCGCGGTCCATCTTGTTGATGAAGGTGAAGATCGGGATGCCGCGCAGACGGCAGACCTTGAACAGCTTGATGGTCTGCGCCTCGACGCCCTTGGCGGCGTCGATCATCATCACAGCGCTGTCCGC
>JAFSCW010000096.1 GCA_017436605.1 Clostridia bacterium
GCCGGATCTTCCGGATTCGGGACCTTGATGGTGGAGAAGTTCGGATCCGGGAGCTCCTGCTCCTTGACGATGTAGACGTTCTCGATGCCGATTTCCGCGAGGATGCGGCGGACCGGCTTGTTGCCGGAGCCGTGCAGCGGGGTGTAGACGATCTTGAGCTCCTTGCCGGCGGTCTTCATCAGCTCCGGCTGGACGGACAGGGTCTTGACGTCGGCGATGTAATCGTCGTCGATTTCCTTCTTGCCGATGATCTTGAGCAGACCGGACTCCAGCGCCTTCGCTTCGTCCATCTCCACAGCGTCCTGATACTTGCAGGCGCGGATCATCTTGAGCACCTGATCGGCGTACTCCGGCGGCATCTGCGCGCCGTCCTCCCAGTACACCTTGTAGCCGTTGTACTGCGGCGGGTTGTGGCTGGCCGTGATGACGATGCCGGCGATGGCATGCAGATGGCGGACGGCATAGGACAGAACCGGAACCGGACGCAGCTCGTCAAACAGGCAGACGTTGATGCCCTCGTTGCACAGAACGAGCGCAGCAGCCTTGGCGAATTCCGGGCTCATGCGGCGGGAGTCGTACGCGATGACGACGCCGCGCTTGGCATACTCGGGATCCTGGCTGTTGATGTAATCGGCGAAGCCCTTGGTCGCCCTGCGGACGTTGTAAAGGTTCATGCGGTTGGTACCCGCGCCGAGAACACCGCGCATGCCCGCGGTACCGAAGGACAGCTCGGTGTAGAAGCGGTCTTCGATTTCCTTCTCATTGCCTTCCAGCGCCTTGAGCTCTTCGACGGTCGCGGTATCGTCCGCGAAGTCGCGCAGCCAGGCTTCGTACTGCTCGCGATAGGTCATGGTCATCAATCCTCCATAATCTTCGATGGTGAATTCCTGTTCAAATAAAGAATTCTGAGCATACCCGAAAAGGGCATACATATACCTGTATCAATTATAATGCAAAGCTTCCAGATTTTAAAGGGTAAATTTGCCGGATTATTCTTTTTTTCGCGGCGTCGGCTCTTGTTGGAGGGATGAAAGCTGTGTATAATGAGCGAAGACGTCCGGCGCAGAGCCGGAGAAACGGAGGCGGAATCATGAAAACGAACTGGGACCTGACGGTATTTTATAAAGACTTTGACGATCCGGCTTACAGCCGGGACATGCAGGCGCTGCCGGAGCGCATTGCGCAGCTGGCGGCGTTGATCGCGCAGCCGGACACGGATGCGCGCGGGAAGATCTGCGCGATCGTGAAGGAAATCGAGGCGCTGAGCGCGCTTTCCGAGCGCGTGGGCATGATGAATATGCTGACCATTTCCGTCGATGCGGATCATCCGCAGGCGAACGCGGCGCAGACCCCGATGAACCGCGCGGGCATGGCCTTTGCGCAGTGCGAGAGCAGCTTTGCGCGCTATCTTGCCTCGCTGGATCGTCTCGATGAGATCATCGAAAGCGACGAGCAACTGAAAAAGCGCGGATTCATCCTGCGCGAGTATGCCGAAAACGCGCGCCATCAGATCGACGAGGCGCTCGAGGGACCGGTGCTCAGGATGCAGCTGTCCGGCGGCAAGGCGCTCTCCCAGCTGCGCGGCAAGCTCGAGGCGACGCTGACGGCGAATTTCCGCGGCGAGGAGATCCCGCTGTCCGCCGTCCGCGGCAAGGCCTACGATCCGGATCCGCAGGTGCGCCGCGACGCCTACGAGGCGGAGATCGCCTGCTACAAAAAGATCGAAATCCCGATGGCCGTCTGCCTGAATTCCATCAAGGCAGAGGGCGAGACCATCGCGGAGCTGCGCGGCTATAAGGGCGTGCTGGATATGACGCTTGCCGATTCCCGCCTGAGCGCCGGAACGCTCGATGCGATGTGGACGGCGATCCGCGAGGCGCTGCCCGAACTGAGGGAATACTTCAAGGCCAAGGGCCGCCTGCTCGGCCATGAAAACGGCCTGCCGTTTTATGATCTGTTCGCGCCCATCGGCGAGAGCACCACGACCTATACCATCGAGGAGGCTCGCGCGCTGCTGCTGGAGGTCTTTGAAAAGTTCACGCCCGAGATGAGCGGCATGATGGCCGAGGCCTTCGACGAGGGCTGGATTGACGTCTTCCCGAAGAAGGGCAAGCGCGGCGGCGCGTTCTGCGCGGGCTGCTATGAGCAGAACATCAGCCGCGTCATGACCAACTTCTCCGGCAGCCTTTCCGACGTCAGCACGCTTGCGCATGAGCTGGGCCATGCCTTCAACAACAGGCAGCTGAATCGTGTGCCGCTGATGATGACCGATACCCCGATGCCGCTGGCGGAGACCGCCTCCACATTCAACGAGACGCTGCTTTCCGCTGTGCTGATGGAAAAGGCGGACCGCGCGGAGGAACTGATGCTGCTGGATGCCAGCCTGACGGAAAACACACAGGTGATGGTGGATATCTATTCCCGCTTCCTGTTTGAGGAGAAGGTCGTCGCCGCGCAGGCGGATCATGTGCTGAGCGTGCAGGAGCTCAAAGACACGATGCTCTGGGCGCAGGAGCAGTCCTACGGCGACGGTCTGGATCCGCAGGTGCGCCATCCGTATATGTGGGCCTGCAAGAGCCATTATTATTCCACCGGCAGGCATTTCTACAACTTCCCGTATGCCTTTGGCGGCCTGTTCGGGCGCGGCCTGTATGCGCGCTACAAGGCTGAGGGCCAGGCGTTTGTGCCGGTGTACTGCGATCTGCTTTCCCGCTTTGGCAGCGATACGATCGAGAACGTCACCGCGAGCGTCGGCATTGACGTGACCACGCCCGATTTCTGGCGCGAGGCCGTCGCGACGGTCGTGGCGGAGGCCAGGCGCTTTGTGCAGCTTGCCAAAGAAGAAATGAAGTAAAACACGCCGGCTGCGTTGTGCGGGTCAGGCAGTGCCATCTTGAATCCCTCCCCGTTTTGTGCTATACTAGCTTGCGGCAGCATATGCACAAAAACGGGGAGGGAATCGCATGGCGCGCGCAAAGGGCATCAAGCCCATGGCACAAAACAAAAAGGCGTTCCACGATTACTTCGTCGAGGAGCGCGTTGAATGCGGCATGGAGCTCAAGGGAACCGAGGTCAAGAGCATGCGTCAGGGACGCATGAACCTCAAGGAGAGCTTCGCGATCGTCAAGGATGGAGAAATGCTCGTGTGCGGCATGCATATCAGCCCCTACGAGCAGGGCAACATTTACAACACCGATCCGCTGCGCCACAAGAAGCTCCTGCTGCATAAGAGCCAGATCCGCCATCTGGGGCAGGAGGCGGCGAAGATGGGCTATTCGCTCATTCCGCTGCAGGTCTATCTCAAGGATGGCCGGTTTAAAATGGAGCTGGGCCTTTGCAAGGGCAAAAAGCTCCATGACAAGCGCGATTCCATCGCAGAGCGCGATACCAAGCGCGAGATGGCGCGCGCGCTGCGCAGCAACAACAAGTACGACTGATCCAGAGGATCGTCAGAATTCCAGTATGCAGAGCTTCGGCTTTGACATAGAGCAGTGTTGTGCGCATCTGCTTTCGAAGCGGGTGTGGACACAGCCCACGGGGGTGTACTGGTTTCGACGGGATCGTGGGCGGTTTGGTAAGCGAGCCGTGGCCCCGCGCCACGTTAAAAGCGGGAATTTAAAAATTAACTGACAATAATAATTATTGCCTCGCGGCCTAATTAGGCTGCGCGTCGGCCCGGGGATCCCGCTGCCCCGGTTCCCGGCGTCAATTTAGCGGGCCATGACCATGCCTAAGCTTTGCAGCATGGCCACATCATGAAGCTACTGAACCCTTGAGCCCGTCTGTGGGCGCCTGGGAGAGGGAATGTTAAAACGCAGACTGCGCTCGGAGAAAGCCTGGCAGTCGCTTTTTCGGACAGGGGTTCGATTCCCCTCACCTCCACCATAAAAAGGATACCCTTTATGGGTATCCCTTTTTTATGGTTATAAGGCGTGGGGGGATCGAACCTGGGCCGGAAATGAATGACGTGCCTGTGGCACGTCAGAACCGGCCTGACCGAGCCCCGTCGAGGGGCGAGAGGAGATTCCCCTCACCTCCACCAAATAAGGTTGATAGTTTTGATACCATTGGTATTGAAACTATCAACCTTTTCTTTTTGCAAAAACGCTTGTGGTGCAAGGCTTTTCAGCACATTTGCACTTTGGAATAGTTTCATTGTGGGATTTATGCAGGTGTTTTCCACCACTCAAACAGCCCTTTATGTGCCAAACACAAAGCCACGCTGAAACTTTTCTCTGAGGAATAGTTTCAGTGTGGCTATATTGGTTTCATTGTGATAGGAAAAGTTTCTGCGTGTTGACTTCGACAAATTGGGATTTAATGAATAGTCTATTTTATTTCTCTGACATACAAACGGTCAATTCCATTTCCGTAGTTTACTATGTCTTTTACATAGCAATAGCCATATTTTTCATA
>JAFSCW010000097.1 GCA_017436605.1 Clostridia bacterium
AGAGCCTGAGGTGATCGAAGAAGAGCCAGAAGCGATCGCAGAAGAGCCGGAGATCATCGAGGAAGAGCCAGAAGCGATCGAAGAAGAGCCAGAAGCGATCGAAGAAGAACCTGAGGTGATCGAAGCCGGGGCGGAAGAAACCGAGCCGGCGGCGATATCCGGGGGCGCTGCGCGCGTGCCCGCCGTTTTGCCCGCTTATGCGGAGAAGGAGAATGACGAGGATTGGAAGATTTCCCGTAAAAAGGGACTCGTCGTCCGGTATCAGGGCAGGGAAAAGCGGCTGGTCTACCCGGCGCAGGTTGACGGCGTGCGCCTGACGGGCATTGCGGACGCCAAGAAGGGAAAAAAGAGCAAGGCTTTCAGGAAGATCACCGAAGTGGCGATCCCCATGGGATACACGTCCATCGGAGACTGTGCGTTTGCCGGCTGCAAGGAGCTGCGGATTGTGAAGCTGCCTTCGACGATGAAAACGATCGGAAAGAATGCCTTTGCCGGCTGCAAAAAGCTCCGGAAGGTGGAACTGCCCGAAAGTGTCAAATCTGTGGGCAAGGGCGCATTCAGGGACTCGGGCGTGAAGAGCCTCGTCGTGCGGGGAAGAAAGCTCAGAATCAAAAAGAATGCGATCAAGGGCTGCGGCAAGGTTTACGTGTATGCGCCGTTTGGCGCAGAGGCGTTCAAGAGCTTCCCGAAGAAAGCGAGATCCATCATCGAGATGGACGAATAACGACAGAAAAACGGTCGCCGACAGGAAAGTCGGACGACCGTTTTTTTTTGATGCGGATCTTTGCTTACAGATCGCCGGCGAAGAAGGATTTGTTCTTGCCCAGATGCTTGGCGTGATACATGGCCTTATCGGCGCGCTCATAGAGCTGATCCAGATTGATTCCGTCGGCCTGATAGAGGCTGATACCGATGCTGGCATTGAGCGTGACGCCGGAATAATCCGTTTTGGCCCGGTTGATAGCGTCAAGCAGCGCGGCGGCTTTATCCTCAACCACCTCGCGCGTGGCGACGAAGCGCATGAAGATGATGAACTCATCGCCGCCCAGACGGCCGACCAGATCGGTGGAACGGAACGTACTCTTGAGCACCTGCGCGAAGGTTTTGAGGCAGTCGTCGCCCGCTCTGTGGCCCCATGTATCGTTGATGTGCTTGAAATCGTCCAGATCGATGATGAACAGCGCATGCATGGAGCTGGAGGCGTGCTTGTCGGCAAGCGTCTGATTGGTCAGCTGGCTGACGGAGGAGCGATTGAGCAAGCCGGTCAGAGAATCGTGCTCGGCCCGGTCGATGATCTTGAACTCCTCTTCCTTCTGCTCATGGATATCCAGCAGCAGCACGGTGATGCACAGGTGACCGTTGGTCGGGTCGACCATGAAGCGGATTTCGCAGCGCAGCCAGCGCTCTGCATTGTTCGGGAAGCGGCACAGGAATTCCAGAATGAGCTTATGCTTGCTGCTTTCGTAGAGCTCGTTGAGCGCTTCGAAGGTAAACTCCTTGAAGAACCTGTAGGCCGGCGTACGGCGGTCGCGGATGTAGCGCAGCGCTTCCTGAGAAATATCGCTCACGGATTGATGCGGCTGCACCTCATAGCCATAAAGCTTCTGCGTCTTCTCCCCGACGACCTTCCAATCGGTCAGATCCAGATAGGCGGAGTAATATGCATTCTCCGGCAGATTGAAGAGCGTATTGATCGTACTGCGGTGATGCTTATTGGCGTAATAGGTACTCGTGACGTCGCGCGTGATACCCAGAATGCCCATGATACGGCCCTGGGAGTCCGTGAGCAGATATTTGGAGGTTGAGCCGTAGCGCTGTTTGCCGTTTTGCATGGGCAGCAGCTCAAGGGAATCGATCAGATTCTGACCGGAGGCGAGCAGCTCGCGGTCCTCCGCTTCATAGCGCCGCGCGGTTTGTTCATCGGGCAGAATCTGCGCATCGGTATGACAGATGATCTCATCCACGGAACGTTTGTCGACAAACGCGGCAAAGGAAGGCGACACGGCGCGGTAAACGAGGTCCACATCCTTGAGGAATACGATATCGGAGCTGTTGGAAATCAGATACTGGAAAGCGGAAAGCATGAGCATCGTAGTATCGCGGGAAGCGGGAGCGGCCTTGTAGGGCGCGGGCTCTTCCGCCTCGGGCACCTGATAGTGATCCGCCACGGAGAGGAAGGCCTCGATCACCTTGGGATTGAACTGGCCGCACTGCCCGTTGCAGATCATGGCGATGGCGTCCTTGACGCTGTAGGCTTCCTTATAGACACGCGGAGAAATCAGCGCGTCAAACACGTCGGCGATACTGGCGGCCTGCGCCCAGATGGGGATTTCATTCCCTTTGAGCCCGTCGGGGTAGCCCATGCCGTCCCAGCGCTCGTGATGCCAGCGGCAGATATCGTAGGAATAGGCGTAGAGAGGATCGTTATGGAAGTTGGGAATCCGGTCGAGCAGCTCGCAGCCCTTGACAGGGTGCTGCTGCATGAGCTTGAATTCCTCCGGGGTGAGTTTGCCGGGCTTGTTGAGGACATAGTCCGGGATGGCGATTTTGCCGACGTCGTGCAGAACGGACGCCGTTGCGATCTGGCTGATCTGCTGCTGGGTGAAGCTGTAGGTATCCGGATACATGCGCGTCAGCGCTTCGATGACTTCGCGGGTGACGCTGCTGATGCGCTTGACGTGGTCGCCGGATTCGCTGGAACGGAATTCGATGGCCGATGCGAGCAGCTGGAGCATATCTTCCATGGATTCGCCCAGCTTCTCTTTCTGAACGCGGATGGTGGACTTGAGATCTTTCTGCAGACGGCGCTGCTGGTTGGCGATGATGGTCAGCAGCAGGATGATCAGCAGGAGGGCAACCGTCGAGTTCCGCACGGAGGTGTTTTCAAACAGGAGATCCCAAAAGGAATACGACGGGGCGGTGATCGAGGTATGGCGGCGGATGGCCTCCACGCGGTCCCACTCGTCGAGGCTGGCTACGGCCTTGTTGAGGATGGAGTCGAGGTTGCGGTCGATATGATGCGTGGTGCCGATG
>JAFSCW010000098.1 GCA_017436605.1 Clostridia bacterium
CTCGCCCATATCGCCCCAGAGCGCGTAGATATACGGCGTGAGGTCGTAGCCGCGCCGCCTGCGGAACTCCGACAGCAACAGACCGGACCAGTTGTGCCCCTCCACCTCGATGGAATCGCAGAACAGGCCGCGAATGGACGGCGCGTGATTTATCACCGGCTGCACCATATGCTTCAGGAAGCGCGTTGTGGCGCGTTTGCTGCAGTGGTCGATCACCAGACCGTTTGCATTCCCGGCGGGCTTGCCGACATGATTATGGTGCTGGGAGACGACGAAGAACACGAGCTTCCAGTCGCCTTCGGAAATTTCGATTTCCGTCAGCTCGGTTCCCCATGGCCAGCCGAACAGCGGCTTGATCTGGAAGCGGTCGGTTACGTCAATCACCGTATCGGGCAGCATCACGGCATGCTCCATTTTGCCCAGCACAGCGGCGCAGACCGTACCGGCGAAGCGCGTGGTGAAATCGCAGGAGAACGTGCGCGGCCCGTGCAGGTCCAGCTGATAGGGGATGGCCTCCTGCTGCGCGTCCCCCTCCTCGACGGTCGGGCCGCCGAAGGGCCAGCTCGAGCCGGGCGTGAAATCACAGACCATGCCGCGCCTGGCGCACGCCTCGGCGGTGTAGCGGAGCATATCGTAGAATTCCGGCGAGCCGTAGGGGATGTTGCGCAGTCCGCGTCGCGCGTCGTCAGGCGTGACGGGATAGAGAATCTGCAGCTCAACGCCGCCGATGTTTGCTTCCTGCATAAAGTCCAGCTCGCGGTCAATCTCCGCCTTTTCCACGCAGCAGCCGTACCACCACCAGCGCGTCATGCCGCGCGCATCGGCGGGCGGGGCGGTGAGGATGGATTGTATGGATTCATAGCGCATAGCGGTACCTCCGGAAGGGGAAAGTCGGCAAGGCCGACATCATGTAAGAGTGCATTGCGAATACGAGCGTTTCGCTTATTATACATCACCGCCGGGCGGGTGACAAGGGGAGACGCGGAGGGCGCGCTGCTCAGAGAAAAACATGAATGCGTCGCCAGAACGGAAAAACGCACCTGCTCGCCGTTCTATGGGCGCAAGTGCGTTTTTGATCCTGCGGTTATCTTCTGTTCAGGAATGAGAGCGTGGAAAACATGCGTGTCAGCGCCGGGGCAGCAGCTTGGCCGCCTCCGCATACAGTTTGGGCGAAACGAACGGATAGGTCAGATTATCGGACAGTGAAGCGAACAGCCCGACCTCTTTCATTTCGCTGTCGGGAAGCTGCCCAAGGGAATGCACCACCGCCAGGAAAACCATACCGTTGGAGCAGGCGTGCGTGTTGAAGCCCCAATAGTCGCATACGGGATAAATATCCGCATCACGAATGCCGCTTTCCTCAAACAGCTCGCGGCGGGCGCATTCGAGCGGCGTTTCGCCCGCTTCAATATGCCCGCCCTGCGTCTCCCATGTATCGCGCTGCCGGTGCCTGGAGAGCACCCATTTCCCCTGATACCAGGTGCAGATGACGGTGTATTTGTACTGCTCGAGATAGCCGAGCGGATAGATCCGGCATTGCAGACTCTTTCTGACAGCCTCGCGGTCAACCGCGGGCGTATCCAAAGCAACGCCGAGCTTTCTGCATTTTTCAATCGCAAGGTCATGCTCCTGCAGGGCGGCCTTCCGATACCAGAACATGGCCTGTTCCATGTCCTTTTCCACGCCGATGGCTTCTTCGTGGAACCAGGCAAGGTTGAATTGACCGTCGCGGTCGCCGTGATTGGCGGCCCGGCGCGTCCAGTACACGGCCTTTTCCAGGTCTTTGGCAACGCCCAGGCCGTCGTAATAGAAATAGCCGACTTGGCATTCCGCCAAAGGATAGCCCTGCTGTGCCAGGCTCAAATGCCCTGCAAAGCATGGCTCATATTGCTGCGTGTTGAAGTATTTCTCGATCAGCTCGTTACAGATATCCAATTCCCTGCAGGGCTTGTAGTAATTGCTTGCCATATGGTTTTCCTCTCGTACAGCCCGGATGCTTTATCCTGCCACAGTAATTGCCGCCGGCAGAAACGCGCCGGGATTGGAGGCGCGGAAGGTCTGCTCGAATGCGTCCCAGCAGGCGATATCGCGCTTTTCGTCGTCCGTCAGCTCACGAAAGCCGACATAGCTGAGAATTTGCAGATCGGTAATGTGTTCGCGGGTGATGGTACGGGTGATATGCATATGATAACCTCCTTGATCGGGCGGCAGAATGCTTTCTCTTACAACATTGATACCCGAAAATCGACAAAATGAAACATATGTTCGCCTGAAAAGCGAAAAAAATTAAAAACGCTTCCGTTCGACAAACCAGCGCCCCACCTGCGTGCCGGTGAGCGCCGCGCTGCGCTCGAAGTAGAGGTAGCTTTGCTGTGCGCCGATACGGACGGTATACCGGTCGCCCTGCCCGCCGCAGCGCAGCGCGGGCGCGGGCCGCACGTCCAGCACACGGTCGATCTCGAAGCGCGTGCCGTCCTCCCAGGTAATGGTGCGCGGCGTCATGCGTCCGTCCTCGTCAAAGGTAACGCTGACCTCGACGTATGTTTTGCAATCGTCCATGGGTTTCTCCTTTTGATCAGAGGGAGCCTGCGTTGTCGCCAATCGCAGAAAGAAATCGGCGCGACGATGTGCGCGGCAGCGGGCGGGCAGCTTGATGCTTCAGCGTTTCCAGGCGCAGGAGGAGCAGATCGACGTGCACGTTCATCGCGCGGGCGATGGCCTGCACGTCCTCTCCGGCGGTCAGGCGGTCGCGCAGCTCGCGTTCGTCCAGCAGCAGCGCCGCGGCGAAGGCGTTCGCCTCATACTCGCATTGATCGGTCACGTTCAGCAGCTCGAATTCCAGCAGCGCCCGGCCGGAGAGCGCAATTTCGCGGTGCAGCAGCGCGTGACCCAGCTCGTGCGCGCAGATCAGCCGCTGCAGCTCGTCGGAAAGGTTGCCGTTGATGAAGATAAAGCCGCACCGGTCAATGATGCAGAACGCGCCCTTCTGCCGCTGGAAATTATGCCGGAGCATCACGGTGATGCCCAGCTCCCGCGCCAGTGCGAACGGGTCGCGCGTGTGGAAGCGGCTGATCAGCTTCTCCGGCAGGGACAGCGCGCGCTTGTCCAGCATAACATCACATCCTTGTACCCGTGTTTGATGCGGAACGGACGGCGCGCTGGCGGCGGTTGCGCCTCTTGGCCAGCCAGTAGGCCTCCTGAATGGCCTCCATCATCGCGTCCATGTCCTCATCCATCAGCTCGCCGCCGGCATACAGGCCGGTGATTTCCGCCACCAGCCGCTGTGCCTGTTCGCTGCCCCGCGTATCGCACGGTTCATCGCCCTGCAGGATGAAATCCGCCTGATCGTCCGCCAGTACGGACTCGTCCATATGCAGCGCGTCGGCCAGCAGGCGGTAGTATTCGCGCTGCTTGGGCATGCGCTCGCCGCTTTCGTAATTCTGGATGGTTCGGAGGGAGATACCCGTCTGGTCGGCCAGCTGCTGCTGGGAAAAATGCGCCGCCAACCGGGCCTTGCGTACCTTTTCGCCAAATTTCATCTGTATATCGCCTCTTTCTGGAAGACGCAAGTTGCGCATTGACTATATGCAATAAACGCAATATAATAATCTTGGATACGCACCATGCGTCTTAATAATAACGCACACTACGCAACTTGTCAAGAGAAAGGGGAACAAATGTGCGGATTATTTTTCATAGCGACCTGAACAGCTTCTACGCCTCGGTGGAGCAGATGCTCGACCCGTCGCTGCGAAACCGAGCCATTGCCGTCTGCGGGTGCACGGAGGAGCGGCACGGCATTGTGCTGGCGAAAAGCGAGCAGGCGAAGCGTGCGGGCGTGAAAACGGGCCAGGCGAACTGGGAGGCGCGCCAGTGCTGTCCGGGGCTGATCACGGTGCAGCCGCATTATGAGCAGTATTTGAAGTATTCAAAGCTGGTGCGCGATATTTACCAGCGATATACCGATCAGGTGGAGCCCTTCGGCATGGATGAATGCTGGGTGCGCCCGTAAGCCGCAAAAAAAGCGGCGTGGGCAGAACAGAAATGTGCCGATAGCAAGGCACCGGGCGAGACACAAAGGCCCGTTATCATCCGACTGAGCTGTGAGGGAAACCAAGAGCAGTGACCAAAGCATGTCGGAAAAGGCGCAAGTCCGCCAATCAACAGGCGGCGACTGAGCGGCTGAGATAAGAACTGTGTACGAGGATGAAGGCTTGATTGCCTGAACGACAACCAGAGGGGGGCTATCGTCACCCACGGCGAAAGTTGATCGAAACGCCGTGCAGCCAAGGGCAGGAAGCATAGCCAGCTGTAACCTGCAAGTGTCCCGGGCTGACCGCCGCCATAAGCGGAAAATGGTGAAAATCGCATCCGACAACACAGGCGCTGCGTTTTGTTCTGTCTAAACGGGGACTGCCTAAGTCAGAGCGCACAGAGTGCTATGAGCGCAAGGCTCTGAAAATCTGATACGGCAGCGGAGTCTTCATAGTAGTCCGAGTCAGGGAAAGCCTGACACATGGCGAAGGAAGACAGTTTACATGTCGATACAAAACAAGGAAAGGTGCGTGAGGCATTTGAGAAATCCGAGTGATGTATTGAACAGCCTGAGCAGCAAAGCAACAGATCCCAAGTACCAATACCAGCGGTTGTACAGAAACCTGTTCAATCCTCAATTCTACCTGCTTGCTTACCAGCACATCTACGTCAATCACGGAAGCATGACTCCCGGAATCGATGGAACAACCATGGACGGCATGGGAATGGAGAGAATCAACAGCATCATCGAAAAGCTGCGCGACCATTCCTATCAGCCCACTCCTGTACGGAGACAATACATTCCCAAGAAAAACGGGAAGAAACGTCCGCTGGGGATTCCCTCCACGGATGACAAGCTCGTACAAGAGGTTGTCCGCATGATTCTGGAAAGCATCTATGAGCCGACCTTCCACCATCAGTCCCACGGCTTTCGCCCCGGAAGAAGCTGCCATACAGCACTGGGCCAGATTCAGAGAACCTACACAGGAGTCAAATGGTTCGTTGAAGGAGACATCAAGGGCTGCTTCGACAACATAGACCAGCACATCCTGACAGGGATTCTGAAACGGCGGATACAGGATGAACACTTCATCGCGCTGATCTGGAAATTCCTCCGGGCAGGGTACATGGAAAACTGGACGTGGAACGCCACCTACTCCGGCGCGGCTCAAGGCTCTGTCATCAGCCCGATCCTGGCCAATATCTACATGAACGAACTGGACACATTCATGTCGGATTACAAGCAGCAATTCGACAGAGGTGACCAGCGCGCGTATCATGCGGAATATGCAAGGCGCAAGGCCAGATGGTACGGCTACCGGAAAACGACGGAGAAAAACTGGGAACGCTACACAGAGCAGGAACGGAAAGAACGAACGGCAGAAATTGCGCGGCGGTTCGAGGCGTGGTCATCGCTGCCGTCCATGGAACCCATGGACGAAAAGTACAGGCGAATCCTGTACTGCAGGTATGCGGATGACTTTCTCATCGGCGTCATCGGTTCCAAACAGGATGCAGAACAAATCCGCATGGATGTGAAAGCATTCCTTGCAGAAAAGCTGCATCTGGAGCTGTCGATGGAGAAAACGCTGATCACCAATGCGGCGGACAAAGCGAATTTTCTTGGATACGAGGTAACGGTCTCCAGACGTGGAAAGCATTTCGTCAGGCGTAAGCAAGGCCCCTTCCGCCCCTCGGAGGGAATTGTCAAGCTATACGTGCCGAAAGAGAAATGGATGAAGCGACTGCTGGAGAACGAAAACATGATTATCCGCACGGGCAGCGACGGAAAGGAAATGTGGAAACCTGTCGCCCGAAGCAGCTTTGTCAACCGCGCACCGGTGGAGATCATCGCGGGCTTCAACGCAGAAATCCGGGGATTGTACAACTACTACGCGCTGGCGAGCAATGTCTCGGTGCTGAACAAGTACTACTACATCATGCAGTACAGCATGTACAGGACATTCGCCTGCAAATACCGCTGCCCGATGACAAAGGTGATCCAGCGGTATAAGAAGGACGGCATCTTCGCCATGGACTATGTGACGCCCAAGGGTGTCCAGAAGCGCATCGAGTTTTACCATGACGGTTTCAAACAGAAAGAGCCGATGCTCATGGCAGAGGTAGACCAGCTGCCGCGCCCGGTAACGGTTTACAACTACCATCCATCCGAACTGATTGTCCGGATGCTGCGGGGCACATGCGAGTTCTGCGGCAGCCACGGAAATACCGTAAAGGTACACCATGTGGCTGCATTGAAGGACTTGAATCCCGAAAAACCGTGGGAAGCCAAAATGCTGTCTATGCGCAGAAAATCGTTGGTCGTCTGTGACCATTGCTTTGCTTTGATTCAGTCTGATATGTAAATGGGGAGCCGTGTGCTTCGAGAGTTGCAAGCACGGTTCTGAGGCGAGTATCCGGAAACCGGCTATGGTGACATAGCGCGGCGCTGGGTGCTTAGCCTAC
>JAFSCW010000099.1 GCA_017436605.1 Clostridia bacterium
AGGTACATGCCGACCTCGGAGCACTCGCCCTCGAAGTTCTCGCGCAGGCCCTGAATGATCTCCTCCGGCGCGCCCTTCGCCACGCCTACGACATGCTCCGCAGCCCAGGTCTTCTCACCGCTCATCTCGGTGAACTTGGAACCCGGAACCTTGCACAGCGGGCACTTCTCCGGCGCCTCCTCGCCTTCATGCACATAACCGCAAACCGGGCAAACCCACTTCTTCATATCCTGTTTCCTCCCATTTTATGTTTTGATTTTTTGCTTCACTTCTCGGGCGCCGACGCTTCGTCAGCCTGATTGATTTCGCTTTCACATGCTCTGCATATGCCGTGCGACGTGACCTCCGTCCAGTTGACATGGTATCCGCAGACCTTCGCAGCCTCTCTCGCCATGCCGGAGAAATCGGCCTGAATGTCATATACCTTTCCGCAGCGATTGCAGACGAAGTGCATATGGGAATCGCGGATATATTCATAGACGGCACTCTTCTTGCCAAGGGCCAGCCTTCTGATGAGGCCAAGCTCAGTCAGATGATCCAGCGCACGGTATACCGTCGCCGTTCCAATGCTGTCCATGCTTTCGAGAACTTCTTCCGCCGTCAGATGACAGCGCCGATCCGCCAGCACGGCGAGTACCGCCTTTGCCTGAGCGCTGATTCTCGTGCTCATATCGCGCCTCCCTTCGTGCTTCTATATGTCCATCATATGGTGAACATTCTCATTGCGGCTCCGGCCTGTTTCACATATGCCGGGAATCTGCCGCCATGCGAATGCTTTGGCTTTTCTTTATTCGATCACGGTAAACGCGTCCTTGCCCAGGCCGCAGACCGGGCAGACCCAATCCTCGGGGATGTCCTCAAACGCGGTGCCCGGCGCAATGCCGCCATCCGGATCGCCGACGGCCGGGTCATAGATGTAAGAGCAAACACATTCATACTGCTTCATATTGATATCCTCCTGTTTGTTGGTATGGTTGATTTTTTGCTTTCGTTTCCGGTCGCTTCCGACCTTGTGATTGTATTATACGAGAATCATTCTCATTTGTCAATAGTATTTTAAAAGAATTTGAGAATTATTTTCGCTCTTGAATTCAAAAGAAGCCCTCTCTGCGGATCAGAGAAGGCTTTTACGGATGGAAGCGATATTAGAAGCGATAATGTTTCTCATCCCCTGCCGACGATCATCACGATCACCAGCGCCGCAACGAGGCCGACGATCAGGATATCCAGCGCCCATACGGGAATGTTGATCTTGTCGTAGATCTGCTCCTTCAGGTTCTTGCGCGCCTTCGTTTCCTCCACGATGCGATCCACCATCGCTTCGTCCACCTGTTTCTTCTCAGGCTTTTTTTCCAGAATCGCCAATGGAATCCCTCCTGAATGCTTGAAATAAAACCGCCCGCCGTACAGGCATGCTGCGCGGCGGGCAGTCCGTTTGCGGATTACTTCTTGGCCAGATACTTGCGCAGGTCGAGCGCGACCGCGATGATGATGACCAGGCCCTGAGCAATGTAGGTATAGGAAGACTCGACGCCCAGGAACTGCAGGACGATCTTCAGGACTTCGAACACCAGAACGCCGACGAGGATGCCGGTGATCTTGCCGACGCCGCCGTTGACGGAAACGCCGCCGATGGTGCAGCCCGCGATCGCTTCAAGCTCCCAGCCACTGCCGGTATTGACGGAGCAGCCGCCGGACTTCGCGCAGACGAGGAAGCCGGTCAGGCCATAGAGCAGACCCGCGACCATGTAAATGAGGATCTTGCTCTTGGTCACGTTGATGCCCGCAACCTCGGCCGCGTTCTCGTTGCCGCCGATCGCGTACATATACTTGCCGTAACGGGTCTTGTTGTACATGAACCACATGAGCAGGCCGACCGCGATCGCGATGACCGTCAGGTTGGAGAGCATGCGGGTGCCGATGTAGCCGGTCGCAAGGCCGGTATAGTCGTTGCGCAGGCCGCCGATCGGGATCGCGCCGGTGTAGACCAGACACGCACCGTAGATCAGCTGCTGCATACCGAGCGTAGCGATGAACGGCGGAACCTTGAGCATCGAGATGACGGAGCCGTTGATCGCGCCGAGCAGGCCGCACAGCGCCATGACGCCGACGAGGATGAGGATCATCGGGAGCTCCGGCAGGTTCGGATAGAACTTATCGCCGTAGCTGGCCTTCTGCATCAGGATACCGGAAAGGCACGCAGCCAGACCGACCGCACGGCCGGCGGACAGGTCGGTACCCTTGGTAATCAGACAGCCGGACACGCCGCAGGCGATGATGAAGCGCACGGCGGTGTTGGACAGCAGGTTGCGGATGTTGTTGATGGAATAGAAGTTTTTGTTCTGCGTGCTGGCATACACAGCGGCCAGCAGAATCATCACAATAATCGCGTTATCAGAAATCCACTTCTTGATGGACTTCGCATTCAGCTTATTGCCCATATGCTTGTTCTCCTTTATGTGCGTGATGTTGCGCCGGAATCAAACCGCAGCAGAGGGCGCGGTTTCAAACTGCGTCGCCAGGTGCATGATATTCTCCTGGTTCGCTTCCTTGCCGTCGATGAAGCCGGTGATGCGGCCGTCGCACATGACCATGACACGGTCGCTCATGCCGATGATCTCGCTCATTTCGGAGGAGATCATGATGATGCTCTTGCCCGAGCGCGCCAGCTCTTCGATGATGCAGTAGATCTCGTACTTCGCGCCGACGTCGATGCCTCGGGTCGGCTCGTCGAGGATGAGCACATCCGGGTTATTGGCCAGCCAGCGGCCGATCAGCACCTTCTGCATGTTGCCGCCGGAGAGGGACTGGATCTGCGTCTTGGAGGACGGGCACTTGATGCTCATCTTCTTGACGTTGTCCTGCACCAGCTGCTCGATCTTCTTGTCGTTGATGACGATGCCCATGTCCAGATACTGGTCAAGGCTGGCAATGGAGATGTTGTCCGCGATGGAGAGCACGCCCATGATGCCGGTCGCGCGGCGGTCCTCCGTCAGCAGCGCGATGCCCTGGGTGATGGCGTCGCGCGGACGGGTGATCTTGAGCTCCTTGCCCTTGTATTTGATGGTACCCTTGCTGTGCAGGCGGATACCGAACAGGCCTTCCATCAGCTCGGTACGCTGCGCGCCGACCAGGCCCGCCACGCCGAGGATTTCGCCCTTGCGGACGCTGAAGGTACAATTTCTGAAAGAACGCGGATTGATGGAGGTGAAATCGTTCACCTCGAAGACGACCTCGCCCGGCACATTGTTGCGCTCCGGGAAGAGGTTGGTCAGCTCGCGGCCGACCATCTGCGTGATGATCTTGTCGGTCGTCAGGTTCTTGGATTCCCACGTACCGATGTACTTACCGTCACGCATGATGGTGACCTCATCGGAAATGCGCAGGATCTCGTCCATCTTGTGGCTGATGTACACGATCGCAACGCCTTCGGCCTTGAGGTCTTCGATGATGCGGAACAGCGCCTCAACCTCGTTCGCCGTCAGCGAGGAGGTCGGCTCGTCCAGAATCAGCACCTTGCAGTCCGCGGAAACCGCCTTCGCGATTTCGACCGACTGCATCTGAGAAACGGACAGATCGCCCAGACGCTGCTTGGGATCAAAGTTCATGCGAACCTTCTTGAGCAGCGCGGCGGTATTTTCATACATCTTCTGATGATCGACCACCGGGATAAAGCCCAGCAGCTTTTTCATCGGGTAGCGGCCGATATAGATATTCTCGGCAACGCTGCGCTCCGGAATGGGCTGCAGCTCCTGATGCACCATCGCGATGCCCATATCCAGCGCCTGCAGCGGGTCGTTGATCTGAACCTTCTTGCCTTCGTAAAAGATTTCGCCCTCGTCCATCTTGTAAATGCCGAACATGCACTTCATCAGCGTGGACTTACCCGCGCCGTTCTCGCCCATGAGTGCGTGAACCGTGCCGGGTCTGAGCTTCAGCTGGGCATGGTCAAGCGCCTTAACGCCCGGGAACTGCTTGACGACGCCCCGCATTTCAAGCCGATATTCCGACATGAATCTGCTTCCCCCTTATACTGTTTTTGCCGCGCCTGCCCTGCATGCGCGGCCTGCTGGGCGGATCCATATATTCCGCCCGCAGAACATCGTTTTCCCATGATAAAAGGGTGCGTGCGCACATGCGCACGCACCCTTTTATGCCTTTTGAAAAAGGATTACTTGGTGACCATCACGTAGTCGACCCAGTAGTACTTCTCCAGGGTCTCGCCCTTCGCAGCCTTGAGGGCAGCGTCGGCAGCAGTGTGAGACTGACCATTGTGGTCGTTGAGGACGGTACCGGTCATCTGGCCGTTGTTAACCATCTCAACGCACTCCGCCAGAGCGTCAACGCCGAGGAGGTAGATGTCCTCGCCAACAACGCGGCCGGCGTCCACGATCGCCTGATAGGCGCCCAGCGCCATGGCGTCGTTGTTGCAGAAGATGACGTCAACGTCGTTGCCGAACTGGGTCAGCGCGGTCGCCGCCAGCTCCTGGCCCTTGGTCTGATCCCAGTCGCCGCGCTGCTCGAACAGCTTGTTGACGGTCAGGCCGGCGTCGGTCAGCGCCTTGACGGAGAACTCGGTGCGGTACTGCGCGTCAACATTCTCCGGATCGCCCATGATCATGACGTAATCAACCTGGCCATTGCCGTTGAAGTCGCCCTTGTTCTCGGTCGCCAGAACGATGTTGCCCTGCATGGTGCCGGACTGACGGGCGTCAGCGCCAACATAGCAGAAGTTGCCGTTCAGAGCCATATCCTCAGCGGTCGGCTCACGGTTGATGAAGACGACCGGGATGCCGGCGGCGTCAGCCTTCTGGATGACGGAAGCGGCAGAGGAGGACTGAACGAGGTTGATGATCATAACGTCGACGTTGTCCGCGATGAACGCGTCGATCTGGTTGGTCTGCTCAGCCTGGTCGTTCTTGCCATCCATCACGGTGATATTCTCAGCCGGGACGCCGCAGTCTTCGGTCAGGTAGCGAACGAGTTCTTCACGATACAGGGTCATGAAGTTATCGGCGAACTGATAGATGGTGATGCCGATCTTCGGGGCGTCTTCGGCCATAGCCACGCCGCAGGTCGCGACGATGACGAGAGCCATCAGGATAGCGAGGATCTTTTTCATAGGAATGCACCTCTCCTACATTATATTTCAACGGAATTCCATCCGTTGAGTTACAACATGAATTTTCCACAATTTTCGTACAAGTCGACCATGTAAAACTATTATAACTGGATTTTTCTGCCTTGTCAACGACCAATTTGTCATACAAAGTCAATTTCTATGCGAATGTAAATTCCGCTTGCAAACAGCGCCGCCATCGTTCATAATGTATGGAGATGCTGTTTCGTTTCTCAATTCCTGAAGGGAGTTTTGTCCGTGCTTTTATCCGAAATCAAGCGGGATGACCGCTTTGAAGGCTTCCTGATCGTCCGCTCCGCAGAGCAGCGCGCGGCCGCATCCGGCAAGAATTATCTCGATATGACCCTCGCAGACCGCAGCGGCTCCATCAACGCCAAGATGTGGGACGGTACGGTTCAGCCCCCCGTCGCCGGCAGCATCGTCAAGGTCCGCGCGACCGGCAACGAATTCAACGGCCGCATGCAGCTGCGCGTGGAGAAGATCCGCGCCGCAGAAAAGAAGGACGGCGTGGACATGTCCTCGCTCATTCCCTGCGCGCCCTACGATCCGAAGCAGATGATGGAAGACGTCATCCGTGCGGCGGATCATATCGCAGACAGAGATTTGCGCCTGATCACCTGCGAGCTGCTCGACCGCGCAGGCGACAAGCTGATGACCTTCCCCGCCGCCAAGCAGATGCACCATGCCGAGCGCAGCGGTCTTCTGCATCACATGACCACCATGCTCCGCTCTGCCAAGGCCATCATGACCGTCTATCCGCAGCTGAACCCGAGTCTGCTGATCGCCGGTGTGATCGTACACGACCTGGCAAAGATCGACGAGATGGATGCGGATGCGCTCGGCCTCGTCGCCGATTACAGCATCGACGGCAAGCTGCTGGGCCATATCGTGCGCGGCGTGGTCAATATCCAGCTCGCCGCCGCGAAGACCGGCGCCGCGCAGGGCAAGGCGCTGCTGCTGCAGCATATGGTCCTCTCCCATCACGGCATTCCGGAATACGGCAGCCCGCTTGCGCCGAAATTCCCGGAAGCCGAGGTGCTCAACATGATCGACACCCTCGACGCCCGCCTGTACGAGATGGACGAGGCGCTCTCCCGCGCGATGCCCGGCGGGTTCTCCGAGAAGGTCTGGGGGCTGGACAATCGCCAGCTCTACAGGATTCCGGATGGCGAGGTCGCCAGATAAGCGCATATCAAACAACCTCTCTTCCGCTGGGAAGAGAGGTTGTTTGGGCTTCAGAGACGGCTGCTCTTGCATCCGTCTTTTTATTTTTGTTTTTTATTCGAACTCCGCCGTCGCGTTCATACCGACGCGCAGGGGCGTGTCCTCATCGAGCGCAATCGTCACATCGTAGCCGACCGAAGACCTTTCGCCCTCACCGGCAGAGGCGATCTTCACGACTACGCCCTTCACCGGCGCTTCGCGCATGGCGTCCAGTGTAACGACAACCTCCTGACCGACGAAGACGCCGGCGAGGTCTTCTTCGTCCGCCTCGCAGACCAGCTGCATATCCGCGCGCGCGCACCAGGTCGCCATCGGCGCATCCTTGGCGATTTCCGCGCCGCTTTCGCACAGCACGCTCAGCACTACGCCGCTATCCGGCATCATGACGCTGCCGTCGCTGCCGCGCATGCCCTCCAGCGCATCCGGCACGATTTCAAAGAGCAGATCGCCGCGGGCGACCTCCTGCCCCTCCTCGATATGCACCGCGCGGACATAGCCCTCCGCCGTCACCGGGGTCGGGTTGATGCGCTTCAGCTTGCCGGAGCCGATGCAGTCCTCGCTGTCGTAGTCGTCCTCGCGGAAGACCTTGAACTGCTCGCCAAGGCGCATGTCCTTCTCGCTGAGGACGTCGAGGTTGTAGCTCCTGTCCTCGACCCAGGTGATGCGCGCCACGCCCTTGCGGTCGTCGTTGGCGGTCGACTTCAGGTAGACGATTTCGCCGACGTGGATCATCTTGTTCTCGTTGTCGTTGTCGCCGCCGCTGGTCGAGCACTGCGCGGTATAGCGTTCCTCGCGTTCCATATAGCACAGCGCGCTGTAGCGATCCTGCACGGAGGCAGCGTTGTCGCCCGGCTGAGCAAACAAACCCGTGATCCTGCCGTCAAAATCCGCATAGATCTTCGTCGCGCTCAGGGTAAAGAGCGTTTCGCCCGCGGCGAGCTCATCGCCGACGCGAACGGCAAAATCGCCGACGATGCCGGTATGCGGCGCGGCGATCGTCCGCGTCATGACCGCCTCGATCTGTCCGTCCAGAGAGATTCCCTCCGCCGCCGCGCAAACCGGCATCAGCAGCATCAGCGCCAAAAGCGCAGAGATCATCATGTTTTTCATCTTGTATCCTTTCCGCGCTTACATGCTGCGCAGTGCGTCGATCGGGTTGAGTCTGCTGGCCTTGCGCGCAGGCGCCCAGCCGAAGATGATGCCCACCGCCGCCGAGAAGCTGACGCCAAGGGCAATCGCAAAGGTATTGAGCGAGAAGGTGATGTCGGTGTTGAGGCAGATCAGGAAGGACACCGTCAGGCCGACGACCACGCCGATCACGCCGCCCAGCAGCGAGAGGATGATCGCCTCGATCAGAAACTGAATCTGAATCTGCCCGGGTTCCGCGCCCAGCGCCTTGCGAAGGCCGATCTCCGTCGTCCGCTCGGTCACGGTGACGAGCATCATGTTCATGATGCCGATGCCGCCGACGACCAGCGCGATGGAGGCGATGCCCACCAGCAGGGACGTCATCATCGAGGTCATCAGGTTCATCGCCTCGGTCATCGATTCCATGTTGATGATCTGGTAGGTGTCGTCCTTGTAGTTGAAGATGCCGTCCAGGACGATCTCCATCTCCTCGATCGCAAGATCCGTGAGATCCGGATCCGTCACATAGACCTCCAGCGTGGAGACGGTCGAGGTATGCATGAGCTTCTTCGCCGCCGTATACGGCACATAGACCGTACCGTCGGATACGCCGCCCAGCAGAATCTGCGCGAAGAGACTTGCGTCCTCCTCCTTGTCGATCAGACCGACGACGGTATATTCCAATCCGCTCAGATAAAACGTCTGGCCGATCGGGTTTTCGCCGAAGAACAGCGTTTCCGCCGCGTTGCCGTCGATCATGCAGACCTGAAGCCCCTGCTCGACGTCGATCGGATTGATGATGCGGCCGCCGCCCAGCAGATCCGGATTATGCAGGAAATACTCGCTGCCGTTGCCGTTGACGCTGATGGCGTCCGACCAGGCGCCGCCGCGCTTGGCCGTCATCTTCGCGGAAAGCGAGGGCGAAATGCCCGCCACATGCTCGCAGTCCAGAATCTCCTGCAGCTCCGCGTCGTTCAGGCCCTGCTTGAGCGCCGTGCCCGTGATGGATACGCGCAGCGTGCCCAGACCCATCGCATCGAACTGCTCGTTCATCGTGTCCGTCGCGCCCTGCACGACGGTCATCAGCGCGATGATCGCCGCCACGCCGATGATGATGCCCAGCGTCGTGAGGAAGGTGCGCATTTTGTTGCCCGTGATGTTGGATACCGACATGCTCACGCTCTCCATGAACATGTCCCATCGCCGCTTAATCATAGACGCTCACCCCCTCGGAAAGCTCGCCGTCGAGGATGTTCACGATGCGCGAGCCATGCCGGGCGATCTTCAGATCGTGCGTGATCATGATGATCGTGCGCCCTTCGGCATGCAGCTCCTGAAACAGCTCCATGACCTGTTCGCCGGTCGTCTGATCCAGCGCGCCCGTCGGCTCGTCCGCCAGCAGGAGCGTCGGATTGGTCGCCAGCGCGCGGGCAATCGCCACGCGCTGCTGCTGTCCGCCGGAAAGCTGATTGCGGTTATGGTGCAGCTTGTCCTGCAGGCCCACGCGCACGAGCATTTCCTCCGCCCGGCGCGAGCGTTCCTTCGGCGGCACGCCGGCATAAATCAGCGGGAGCTCGACGTTCTTCATCGCGTCCAGCCTCGGCAGAAGCTGGAACTGCTGGAAGATGAAGCCGATCTCGACGCTGCGGATGCGCGCCAGCTGCTTTTCATTGAGGTCG
>JAFSCW010000100.1 GCA_017436605.1 Clostridia bacterium
GGCAGCGATGACCAAGTCGGAAATCACGATCAAAAATGTGTCGTACGAGAATCTCGGAATCATTCCCGCGCAGTTCCGTCGAATGGGTATCGCAATGGAGCAGCGTGGCGACGTCCCGGACAGCCTCAAAAACCGCACTATCTTCTCTCTGGACATGGGCGCGCTGATCGCCGGCGCGAAATTCCGCGGCGAATTCGAAGAACGTCTCAAGGCTGTGCTCAGCGATATCAAAGCGAGCGAAGGCCGTATCATTCTGTTTATCGACGAGCTGCACACCATCGTCGGCGCAGGCAAAACCGAAGGTTCCATGGACGCCGGCAATCTGCTCAAGCCCATGCTTGCCCGCGGCGAACTGCATTGTATCGGCGCTACGACCCTCAACGAATACCGCAAGTACATCGAAAAGGACGCAGCGCTTGAGCGCCGCTTCCAGCCGGTTCTCGTTGCCGAACCGACCGTTGAGGATACGATCTCGATTCTGCGCGGCTTGAAAGAACGCTATGAGGTTTTCCACGGCGTCAAGATTCAGGATCAGGCGCTGATTGCCGCCGCCATGCTGTCCAACCGCTATATTTCTGATCGCTTCCTCCCCGATAAGGCCATTGACCTCGTCGACGAAGCCTGCGCAACCATCCGCACGGAGATGGACTCCATGCCGCAGGAGCTCGATGACGTACGGCGCCGCATCATGCAGCACGAGATCGAAGAAGCCGCCCTCAAAAAAGAGGACGACGCGCTTTCCCATGAACGCCTCCATGTCATCCAGAAGGAACTGGCCGATATGCGCGACGTTTTCTCCTCCATGCAGGCCCGCTGGGAAAACGAAAAGAACGCGATCGGCCGGGTTCAGAAGCTGCGCGAGGATATCGAACAGCTCGGCGCCGAAATTGCAGATGCAGAGCGGCGTTATGATCTGAACCGCGCAGCCGAGCTCAAATACGGCAGGCTGCCCCAGCTGCAAAAGGAACTGGCCGAGCAGGAAAAGCTCGCCGAGGAAGCCAAGGGAGACAACACGCTCCTGCGCGACAAGGTCTCCGAAGAGGAAATTGCCCGGATCGTCGCACGCTGGACAGGCATCCCGGTTTCCAAGCTGATGGAAGGCGAACGCGAAAAGCTTCTCCATCTCGACGATACGCTTCATGAGCGCGTCATCGGTCAGGATGAGGCTGTCGAAAAGGTCTGCGAAGCCATCCTGCGCAGCCGTGCCGGCATCCAGAATCCGAACAGACCCATCGGCTCCTTCCTCTTCCTCGGACCGACAGGCGTCGGCAAGACAGAGCTGGCCAAAGCGCTGGCTCAGGCGCTGTTCGATGACGAAAAGAACATGGTCCGCATCGACATGAGCGAATACATGGAAAAGCACAGCGTTTCCCGTCTGATCGGCGCGCCTCCCGGATACGTCGGCTACGACGAGGGCGGTCAGCTGACCGAAGCCGTCCGCCGCCGCCCGTACGCCGTCATTCTCTTTGACGAGGTCGAAAAGGCGCACCCCGACGTTTTCAATGTCCTTTTGCAGGTGCTCGACGATGGACGCATTACCGACTCTCAGGGCAGAACGGTGGATTTCAAAAACACCATCATCATTCTGACCAGCAATCTCGGTTCTGCAGCGATCCTCGACGGCATTGACGACCGCGGGCAGATCAGCGAAAGCGCACGCAAGCAGGTGGACGCCATGCTCAAAACGCATTTCCGCCCTGAATTCCTGAACAGGCTTGACGAGATCGTTTTCTACAAGCCGCTCAGCCGCGGCGAAATTGACCGGATCGTCGATCTTCAGATCGCAGACCTGAACCGCCGCCTGAAGGACAAGCAGCTGACCATGACGCTCACCCCTGCAGCGCGCAGCTATGTCGTTGCGCAGGGCTATGATCCCGTCTATGGCGCGCGTCCTCTGAAGCGCTTCATGCAGCGCGCTGTCGAAACGCTCATCGCCAGGAAGCTCATCGCGCAGGACGTTCTCCCCAGAACAACCCTTGTCGTCGATTACGACGGAGAAAAGCTGTTCATCACAGGCGAAGAGACGCAGGCTGATTATTCGGTGTCCTGATAATCGGCAAACAAAAAGAGGCTGTCAAGCAGCCTCTTTTTTATCCGCGAATCAACCGTACATTTTTTTCATACAGTTCCGGCGGCAGCATGCCGCGATAGAGCGAAAGCATTACCTGCGCCCAATCCCTGCCGGCGGTTTCCTCCCTGCACGGGAGAACCAGAATGCTGTATTCGACGTCAAACAGCCAGATGCGAACCGGCGTCAGCTGCGCGCCGGCGCGTGTATAGAATCGGATTCGGTTTCTCGCCCCAGCCTCATCCGGCGCCGTCTTCGGCCTTTCGCACTCGATCAGCATGACCTCGACGTCTTGCGCGTAATACGCTTTGATCTGTTCAAGAAACATCGTTCCCACACCCTGACCACGATCCTCCGGCACAACGGCCAGATAATCCAGCAGGACTGAGCGTCCGTCCCCGGGGCAATACATCAGCGCATACGCGGTAAAGCATTCTCCGCGATAGCCGCCGATAACGTCATACATGCCCCGATCCCGCATGTTCAGGATCGCAGAAAGCGATTTCAGCTCGCTGGATGGAAAATCCCTGCGCATGTGCGTCTCATACAGCGCACAGATTTCCTCCTTGTCCAGCAGTTTCAGCCTCAGCATGCCTCTCCCTCCGTCTGCGCGGAATCAATAATATTGCGCACCCAAATGCCTTTTTTCATCAGGATAACGCCAATAACGACCTTGATCAATTCAAGCGACTGCACGGCCAGATACAACGGCACAATCGGCATGCTCGTCATATACGCAAGAACAAAAGCAACCGGCACGCAGATGCCCCAAGTAAAGCCGCTGTCGAAGATAAAGGTCATCACTGTCCTGCCGCCGGAGCGGAGCGTAAAATAACAGCAATGCGCAGCAGAATACAGCGGCATCATCGCCGCGACGACCCAGAGCATTTCCTTGGCGATTTCCCGGACATGCGCTTCGGTATTGTAAATACCCGGGATCACCGGAGAAAGCGCAAAAAGCAGCGTGCTCATCACCAGATTGGAAGCAATGGACAGCGCCATAAGCTTCCATGCGCTTTCCTTCGCCTCCTGAATCCGGTTGGCGCCAAGCGCCTGGCCTACCATAATGGCCACGGCATTGCCCATCGACAGGAAGACGACCTTGAACAGATTGCTGACCGTCGAAGCAATGTTGCATGCCGCCACGACATCAAGGCCGAGGACCGAATAGCACTGAAGCAGAACCGCCATGCCGGAAGACCAGAAAAACTCGTTCACCAGAAGCGGCATACCGCGCCTGAATACATCCGACAACAGCTTCCCCGGAACGCGCAGGCTGCGATACGCACCCTGAATAAAGGTAAAATGATCCTTTCTCGCATGGGTATACACCATGATGATGCCCGTTTCCACATAACGCGAGAGCGCCGTTGCAATCGCCGCGCCGACAACGCCGAGCTTCGGAAAACCAAACTTGCCAAAGATCAGCAGATAATTGAACACGAGATTGACAAGAATGGCTACAATGCTGGCGACCATCGGCAGGCGCGTCTCGCCCACCTCGCGCAGCGTGCTTGCATAGATTTGAGACACAGCAAACGGCAGAAGTCCGAGCAGCATAATCATCAGATACTCCATGCCGAACGAAAGCGTGCTTGCCGCCTCGCTTGCAGACGTATCCGCCGCCAGATATATCCCGATCAGCTTCTGCGGAATCAGCAGGAAAACTGCCGAAGCCAGCACAAGCATCGCCACAGCGATCATCCATTTAATTCGGAAGCAATTTCTGACGCCCTCGTCGTCCTTTGCGCCGGCATACTGTGTGGCAAAGATTCCCGCGCCCGCCAAACCGCCGAAGATGCACAGATTGAAAATGAAGAGCAGCTGGTTCACAATCGCAACCGCAGACATTTCAAGCGTACCCACGCGGCCAACCATGACATTATCCAGAAGGCTGACGACATTCGACACGGTATTCTGAATAATAATCGGAACGACTATCGCAATGACAGTCTGATAAAACGCGCGGTCGCCGATCAGATTTCTGCGCAGGCGTACGCCGAGACGCTCTTTCATGATACATTTCCTCTCCGTACTTCATTTGGATGGGAGATAATATATCATATTTAAATAGGTTTGTAAACCACCAACCATTTGTGGTATACTGGAGAAAACCGTACAGATTGCGAAAGGAGTCCTCATCATGAAATTCAAAATGATCCACGAGAACTACAACGTCAGCGATCTCAACGCATCTATCGCCTTTTACGACAAGGCCCTCGGCCTGAAGGAGGCCCACCGCAAGGAAGCTGCCGACGGCTCGTTTATCCTCGTATACCTGAAAAACGAAAATTCCGACTTCGAGCTTGAGTTGACCTGGCTGCGCGATCATCCGCAGAAATACAACCTCGGAGAATGCGAATTCCATCTCGCTTTCAGCGTAGATGATTTCGAGGCGGCGCATGCACTGCATCAGGAAATGGGCTGTATCTGCTTTGAAAATGAGGCGATGGGCATTTACTTCATCGTCGATCCTGACGGCTACTGGCTTGAAATCCTTCCCGTCCGCTGATTAACGAACATTTTCAAAAAACGAGTGCGAAAGCATTCGTTTTTTTCGCATTTTTGGTCTTTACAACCCACATTCTTTGCAGTATGATAATATACGTCTTCTTTTTTACACCTGTTAATTCATAGGAGGAAATCCAAATGAAGAAGTTTATCGCTCTGGTGCTGGCTGCCATGCTGTGCATGCTCGCCTGCTCCGCGCTGGCTGCGGATCTGAAGGTCGGCGTTATCCTCGTCGGCGATGAGACCGAGGGCTACACCCTCTCCCACATGAACGGCGTGAAGGAAGCCGCCGCGAACCTCGGCATCGCCGAGAACCAGATCATCTGGAAGTACAAGACCCCGGAAGATCAGACCTGCTACGACGCCGCGCTCGACTGCATCGGCCAGGGCTGCAACCTGATCATCTCCAACTCCTACGGCCATCAGACCTACATGGTTCTCGCCGCTGAAGAGTATCCGGATGTGACCTTCGTGTCCATGACCGGCGACTTCGCTGCGCTGACCGGCCTGGATAACTTCAAGAACGCGTTCACCAAGGTTTATGAAGCCCGCTACGTCTCCGGCGTCGTTGCCGGCATGAAGGTCGCCGAGCTTCTGGCCTCCGGCGAGCTCTCCCCGGAGAAGCAGCCGAACTCCTTCGATGCTGACGGCAACGTCAAGATCGGTTATGTCGGCGCTTTCGACTACGCTGAGGTTGTTTCCGGCTACACCGCGTTCTTCCTGGGCATCCGTTCCGTCGTTCCGAACGTTGTCATGGAAGTCAACTACACCAACTCCTGGTTCGATATCGACAAGGAAGCTGCTGCCGCTGAGGCGCTCATCGCCAAGGGCTGCGTGATCATCGGCCAGCATGCCGACTCCACCGGCGCTCCGGCCGCGACCCAGAAGCTGCAGGATGCCGGCACCCTGTGCTACTGCGTCGGCTACAATATCGACATGATCCCGACCGCGCCGACCGCTGCGCTGACCTCCCCGACCAACGTTTGGTCCGTGTTCTACACCCAGCTGATGAACGCCATGATCAACGGCGAGGAAATCGCTGCTGACTGGGCCGAGGGCTTTGCCACCGACGCCGTTAAGCTCACCGACCTGAACACCGCGATCTGCGCCGCCGGCACTGTCGAGAAGGTCGAAGAAGTGATCGCCGGCATCAAGGATGGTTCCGTTAAGGTCTTTGACGCTTCCTCCTTCACCGTTGGCGGCCAGACCCTCTCCTCCTCCGAGGTCGATATGACCATCATGGACTGGGCGACCATGACCGTCGCTTACGAAGGCCAGAAGTATGAGGCGATCGTTGACGGCGCCTTTGCTGAGTCTGACTTCCGCAGCGCTCCGTACTTTGCCCTGCGCATCGACGGCATCACCGAAATCAAGTAATTTTTCAAAAACTACGAAGAAAAGGGAAGCTATGGTTTGCTTCCCTTTTCCGTGTATTATGCACAAGGAGTGAGCAGCCCACATGGAATACGCCATCGAACTGCGGCACATCACAAAGACGTTTGGAAGCGTCGTTGCGAATCATGATGTTTCGCTCGACGTGCGCAAAGGCGAGATTCTGTCCCTTCTCGGCGAAAACGGAAGCGGCAAGACCACGCTGATGAACATGATCGCCGGCATCTACTATCCCGACAGCGGCGAAATCATCGTAGACGGAAAACTCGTAGAAATCCGCAGCCCGAAGGATGCTTATGCGCTTGGCATCGGCATGGTTCATCAGCACTTCAAGCTGATTGACGTATTCACGGCGGCGGAAAACATTGCGCTCGTTCTGGATAAGCAGGAAAAGTACAATCTGAAAGACATCAAAGCAAAAGCTCAGCAGATTTGTGAGCGCTACAGCTTTGATATTGATCTGGAGCAGAAGGTATACGAAATGAGCGTCAGCCAGAAGCAGACGCTTGAAATCATCAAAATGCTCTATCGCGGAGCGCAGCTCCTGATTCTCGATGAACCGACCGCTGTTCTTACCCCGCAGGAAACCGAAAAGCTCTTCGCCGTGATGCGCAATATGCGCGCCGACGGCAAGTCAATCATTATCATTACGCACAAGCTGCATGAGGTGCTCTCCATCTCCGATCGGGTTGCCATTCTTCGCAAAGGCGAATATGCCGGCACAATCGACACAGCAGCTGCCGATGAGGCCTCCCTTACCGAACTCATGGTCGGCAAAAAGGTTGAACTGAACATCGAGCGCGAAGCGCCTGTCAATCCGCATCTGCGCCTGAACGTGCATAACCTCACCATCACCAATGCCGAGGGCATCAAGGTGCTTGATCAGGTTTCCTTCGAAGCCTTCAGCGGTGAGATTCTCGGCATTGCGGGTATCTCCGGCAACGGACAAAAGGAATTGCTTGAAGCCATTGCCGGTCTGCAGCATCCGGAAAAGGATTCCAGCATCGTCTATTATCCCGATGACGACCGCGACTCCACAGCAGAGCAGCTCATCGGTAAATCCCCCAAGAATATCCGGGATATGGGCATTCATCTGTCCTTCGTTCCGGAAGACCGTCTGGGCATGGGCCTGGTCGGCTCCATGGGCATGATTGACAACATGATGCTCAAGACCTACAGCGAAGGCCATTCCCCGCTGGTTGACCGCAAGGGCCCCCGTTATCTCGCCGAGGAAATCAAAGACGAGCTCGGCGTTGTTACGCCGTCGATCTCCACGCCTGTTTCCCGTCTTTCCGGCGGCAACGTTCAGAAGGTTCTTGTCGGCCGCGAAATCGCTGCGGCTCCGTCCGTGCTGATGACAGCTTATGCCGTGCGCGGCCTGGATATCAACACCAGCTACACCATCTATCACCTGCTCAACGAGCAGAAAAAGAGCGGCGTTGCCATCATCTACGTTGGCGAGGATCTGGACGTGTTGATTGACCTGTGCGACAGAATTCTGATTCTGTGCGGCGGCAAGTGCAACGGCATCGTTGACGCCAGAAAGACCAACAAGGAAGAGGTCGGTCTGCTGATGACCCGCCTGGCAGGCAAACAGGAAGGAGGCGTCGCCTGATGACCAATACGCATCACGAACCGCTTATGCGCATCGTCAAGCGCAGCGAGAGCACATTTAAGCACAAGGTAATCATCCGCCTGATCGCCGTCCTTCTCGCGCTGGTGATCGACGCCATGTTCATCTACTTCGTAACAGGCCTCAATCCCTTTGCCGTCTATACGACGATGTTTCAGGGCACGTTCTCCAATCCCATGCGCTTTTCCTGGGCAATGCGCGATCTCGCTTCTCTGCTTCTGGTCGGCATTGCGCTCGCGCCTGCATTCAAAATGCGTTTCTGGAACATCGGCGCAGAAGGTCAGGTGCTCGTGGGCGCACTGGCTACCGCTGCCGTCATGGTCTACTACGGCGGTAAGCTGCCCAACGCGCTGCTCTACCCCACCATGCTGATCGCTGCTCTCGCCGCCGGCGCGCTCTGGGGTTTCGTTCCCGGCGTTTTCAAGGCCAAATTCGGAACCAACGAGACGCTGTTCACCCTGATGATGAACTATGTCGCCATTCAGCTCGTCGCATGCTGCGTGAATATCTGGCGCGGTCAGGCGTCCGGCCTCGGCAAGCTGAACATGAAGAGCAAGGCCGGCTGGTTCCCTCAGGTCTTCGGCCAGCGATATAACATCAACCTGATTGTCGTCGTTCTCCTGGTCGTGCTGATGTATTGCTATCTGCGCTACACCAAGCAGGGATATGAAATCTCCGTCGTCGGCGAGAGCGAAAATACCGCCCGCTACGCCGGAATCAACGTCGGCAAGGTGATCATCCGCACGATGATTCTCTCCGGCGCACTCTGCGGCCTGACGGGCTTCCTGATCGTCGGCGGCCGCGATCAGACGATTTCTACCGGCACCGCCGGCGGCAATGGCTTTACGGCCATTATCGTCGCATGGCTGGCAAAGTTCAATACGTTCTATATGGCGCTGATTTCCTTCCTGCTGATTTTCCTGGAAAAGGGTGCCGGCGAAATCGCTTCCGCCTACAATCTGAACGATTTTGCCTCCGATATTATTGCTGGTATCATTCTTTTCTGCATTCTGGGCAGCGAATTCTTCATTAACTACAAGCCGATCTTCCGCAGCAGCAAGCAAACCAGCATCGGCAAGGAGGTGGCCTGATGGATACGCTGATTGCATGGATCCTTCGAGCAATCCCCTTTGGCACCATCATCATGTATGGCGCTCTCGGTGAAATTGTTACCGAAAAAACCGGCAACCTGAATCTGGGCGTTCCCGGTATCATGTATCTTGGCGGCTTTGCAGGATTCGCCAGCGCGTATCTGTATGAAAACAGCGTCGCTGCGCCGAATATGTTCCTGTGCGTCATCCTCTCTCTCGTTTGTGCGTTTATCGCTTCTATGATCGGCGGACTGATCTACAGCTTCCTGACCATCACGCTGCGCGCAAACCAGAACGTTACCGGCCTTGCGCTGACAACGTTCGGCATGGGTGTGGCCAATTTCTTCGGCGTCTTCATTCTTGATGGCCGGACGGCAACGCAGAGCCTCGTATACAAGACTTTTCAGACGAAGATTCCAGTTCTCTCCCAGCTTGGCACGATCGGACAGACGGTCTTTGGTTATGGCTTTATGGTCTATGCCGCCATTATCCTCGCCATCGTGCTGCATCATATTCTCAGCCATACGCGTATTGGCCTGAATCTGCGCGCGATTGGCGAGAATCCTGCGACGGCCGACGCCGCCGGTATCTCTGTCACTCGCTATAAGTATCTGGCCACCTGCCTCGGCGCCGGCATTTCCGGCCTTGGCGGCTTGTATTATGTTCTGGATTACAACCAGGGCATCTGGGCAACGACGGGCCAAATCGAGGCGCTCGGCTGGCTGGCGCTCGCGCTGGTCATCTTTACGACCTGGAAGCCGCTGAATGCGATCTGGGGTTCCTATCTGTTTGGCACGCTCTACTGGCTCTATCAGTTCCTGCCTACGCTGATGGGCTTCAGCGTTCCGGGCTACATCACCGACCTGATTCAGATGGTTCCCTACCTTGTCACCATCGCGGTGCTGATTGTTACCTCCCTGCGCAAAAAGCGCGAAGATCAGCCGCCGGCAAGTCTTGGCCTTGCCTATTTCCGCGAGGAACGATAATTCATCTGCCGCAGCAGTTTCTTCTGCTGCGGTTTTTTTGAGACCGAATTAGCCTTGACAAACAAACCAGTATTTGGCTATACTGACTTTGTATTAGGGAGTAGTCAGCGAAGGCATGTTTTTCCTTCGTGATAAGGTCAACATACTGGGGATATTCCTCTGGCTTTATTTTAAATGACGAGACTAATCTGCGACGCACTGGCGGCAGATTGGTCTTTTTTTGTTCCCTGCCGCTTATATCAGCTGCACAGGAGGATTTACGATGGGACTTTGGGAATTGTTTGTCATCGCGCTGGGTCTGTCCATGGACGCTTTTGCCGTTTCGATCTGCAAAGGGTTGTCTGTCCGCCGCTGCGGGATCTGCCATATGCTGATCTGTGGCCTCTATTTCGGCATTTTTCAGGGGATCATGCCATTGATCGGGTACCTTCTTGGCTCTCAGTTTGAATCGCTGGTCACCTCAATCGCCCCGTATATCGCTTTTGCCCTGCTTGCGTTCATTGGCTACAGCATGATCAAGGAAGCAAAAGACGCAGACGAGGAAAGCGTGGACGACGATTTTTCTGCGAAGGCCATGGTTCCTCTTGCAATCGCTACCAGCATCGACGCGCTTGCTGTCGGCGTCTCCTTTGCCTTCCTGCAGGTGGATATCGTGCCTGCTGTGTCGTTCATCGGTGTAACCACCTTTCTTTGCTGTCTGGTTGGCGTCAAGATCGGCAGCATCTTCGGCAACAAGTATAAGGCCGGCGCCGAGTTCTTTGGCGGCCTTGTACTGATTCTGATGGGATTCAAGATTCTGATGGAGCATCTCGTCGGATAACAAAACATGCAAAAACTGCCGCAGACATGATGTCTGCGGCAGTTTTTTGTTGATTTAGCGGATCCGGTAGAACCTTTTTCCATTTTCACGGGTCACCGTGCAAAGCTCCTGCGGATCCATATCGCGCAGTCCGGCAATGAACCGGCAGATATGCGCCACATTCACCGGTTCATTTCGGCGTCCTCTGACAGGTTCAGGCGCCAGATACGGGCTATCCGTTTCGATCATCATGCGGTCAAGCGGCATATTCCGCGCCACCTCATGCAGATTGACCGAACGCTTGAGCGTCACAGGACCGGCAAAGGAAATCATACAGTCCAGTCCCAAATAAACCTTGGCGCTTTCCCAGCTCGCCGAGCAGCAATGCACAACGCATTTGGGCAGTCTGTTCTTATGTGCGCGCAGGATATCCATCACGTCGCCATGCGCATCGCGGATATGCAGAATCACAGGCCGATCCAGCTCGTACGCCAGATCCAGCTGTCGTGCAAAGACTTCCTTCTGTACATCCCGCGGAGACAGGTCGTAATAATAGTCCAGCCCGATCTCGCCAAGCGCAACGACTTTTTCGTGGTTCATCAGCCAATCCGTCAGCACGGGGATATCGGCTTCCGTAAAGTCCTTGGCGTCATGCGGATGCACGCCTACAGATGCATAGATCATCGGCTCCCGCTGCGCAAGTTCAACCGCCTCCGCACTGGAAGGCATATCTGCGCCGACACAGACGCAGAGCATATTGCCTTCCCGCATGCGCGCGAACATCTCATCGCGATCTGCATCAAATCGTCCATCGCAGGGATGCGCATGCGTATCAAACAGACCGTCAAGCGTCGGGAACTCCGCCAGAGCCTCCAGAATATTCTTTCCCATATCAGCCGATCTCGCAGCCGTCCTCGATATCGGAATCGACCGTCAGCAGGCTCAGCTTGCTGTCATCCGCATTGGCAGCGCACAGCAGCATGCCGTGGGATTCGACCCCGCGGATCTTGCGCGGAGCGAGATTCGCCAGCAGCACGACCTTCTTGCCGACCATTTCTTCCGGCGTGTAGAACTTGGCAATGCCGGAGACGACGATGCGCTCCGTATCGCCAACCTTCAGCGTGGACTTCAGCAGCTTATCGGCCTTCGGCACCTTTTCGCACTTGAGCACCTTTGCCACAACAAGCTGAATCTTCTCAAAATCGTCGAACTGGCACAGATCCTTCTGGGTAAAGACGGTCTTCTCCTCGTCAGCCGGCGCAGGGATTTCTTCCTTCTTCGCGGCTTCGGCGATTGCAGCGAGACGCTCCTGCTCCAGCAGTTCAAGCTCCTTCGCCACATCAATGCGCGGGAAGAGGGCTTCGCCCTTCTTGACCACGTCGCCCGGCTTCACGCCGCCAAAGGTCTTCACAGACTCCCAGGTCTTCTGGTTCTCGTCCTTTACGCCAATCTGCGCAAAGATGCGCTCCGGCGTACGCGGCATCGTCGGCGCAATCAGCACGGCGACAATGCGCGCACACTCCAGCAGGACATACATGACCGTGCCAAGGCGCGGACGATCCGCCTCGTTCTTGGCAAGGATCCACGGCGTAGTCAGGTCGATGTACTTGTTGCATTCGCCGATCAGCTTCCAGATCTCCACAAGCGCGCCAGAGAACTGCAGCGCGTTCATGTTCTTTTCGACCTTCTGCCAGAGGCTGGTCGCCTGATCGATCAGCTTGCGGTCGAGCTCCGTATACTCCGCCGGAGCCGGAATCACGCCGCCAAAGTACTTCTCGTTCATCGCGACGCTGCGGCTGACGAGGTTGCCCAGATCGTTGGCAAGGTCGGAGTTAATGCGCTTGATCATCGCTTCGTTGGAGAACTCGCCGTCGGAACCGAACGGCATCTCGCGCATGAGGAAATAGCGGACAGCGTCGGAAGAATAGCGGTTGCAAAGCTTGACCGGATCAACGACATTGCCCTTGGACTTGCTCATCTTGCCGCCGCCCATGACCAGCCAGCCATGGCCAAAGACCTGCTTGGGCAGCGGAAGGCCCAGCGCATGAAGCATAATCGGCCAGATGATGGTGTGGAAACGGACGATCTCCTTGCCGACAAGGTGGATATCCGCCGGCCAGTACTTCTGATAAAGCGTATCGTCATCGGAGCCATAGCCCAGCGCGTTGATGTAGTTGGTCAGCGCGTCAACCCAGACGTAGACCGTATGCTTCGGGTCGAAATCCACCGGAATACCCCACTTCAGGGTCGTACGGGATACGCACAGATCCTGCAGGCCCGGAATCAGGAAATTGTTGAGCATTTCCGTCGTACGGGACGGCGGCTGGATAAAGTCCGGGTGGGTCTTGATGTAATCAATCAGCCAATCCTGATACTTGGAAAGGCGGAAGAAATAGCTTTCCTCACGGGTCTTCTCAACAGGGCGGCCGCAATCCGGGCAGCAGCCATCCTTGAGCTGCAGCTCAGTCCAGAAGGACTCGCACGGCGTGCAGTACAATCCCTCGTATTCGCTCTTGTAGATATCCCCCTGATCGTGAAGCTTCTTGAAGATTTTCTGAACAGACTTGACATGACGCTCATCAGTCGTGCGGATGAAGTCGTCGTATTCAACATCCATCTGCTTCCACAGATCCTTGATGCCGGCAACAATCTTATCGACATAGGCCTGCGGCGTCACGCCGGCTTCCTGCGCCTTGCGCTCGATCTTCTGGCCGTGCTCATCCGTACCCGTCAGGAAGAATACGTCATAGCCGGTCTGCTTCTTAAAGCGCGCCATCGTATCAGCTGCCGTGGAGCAGTAGCTATGGCCGATATGCAGATTATCGCTGGGATAATAAATCGGCGTTGTGATGTAGAATTTCTGTTTCTCGCTCATGATTCCCTCTCCTTAAAAAAACGTCCCCCGCATCACGCGAGGGACGATATTATCGTGGTACCACCCTGATTCGCAGCACAAAAGGCTGCCTCTTCGTCCTGTAACGGGAACTCCCCGCCGCGCTTGATTCATCGCGGACGCTCCAAAGCCATACCGGCCGCATCGTCGCCGCCGGCTTTCACCTTGCCCGGCTCTCTTTTGACGCGATTCTCGGCCGCTCTCTTCTTCTCAGCAATCCATATACCTGTTTATTATAAATTTATTTGATGCATTTGTCAAGAAGAACGCATCATGAACCCGCTGCCGTCAATTCGGACAGGTACCTCTGCCAGACAATGCGCTCCACCTTGCCGCCCGCATCCAGATAATACGAGAGCTCTACAAAGATCTCCTGCTGATCCCCGATCGGGTAGTAATAATGAATTGCGTATTTTCCATCAGCTTCGCATCGGAAAGTACCGAACTGATAGTTGCCCGAATTCAGATTGTACAGGAGGCGATTGCCGGCATCATCCAGCGGCGCCTGACCCAGATCGCGGAACTTGCCCAGCACGTCCTCGCTTCTCATGCCCACGCGCGTCGTTCTTGGCGCGGTCATCTTGCTGTTGGTCGTATCCAGCGCATAAAGCACAGGGCTTCCATCCGTTGTTTTGATCGTAAATCGCGCCGTTCCCCAGCTGTAAACCGCCTCATAGCTTTCCATATCCGGAGAATACCAGTCCTGCATGGGCAATGGCTCGTAGCTCTGCGGCTTTCCCCAGTTCTTGGTAAATGCGTTGTAGCTGGTCCGGAAGAGCTCCATGTTCTTGAAGGTGTCCTTCGAATTGAACATGTTCTTGAGATTTCCCTGAACTTCGTAGGTCACGTTCATCTCATAGCTGACTTTTCCGTTTTCATGGACGGCAATAGCGCGAAGCCTCGATTTGCCGATCGGCAGCTGAATCGGATGATCCGGATCGTAAAGCGTGGATTCCGTCGTCGCCTCGCGTCCATCGAGCGTATAATAAATTGCGACGATTTTTTCGTTTTCCTTTTTGTCCTCGGAACCCGGGCGAAGCGATACCTTCGGCGCCTTTTTGTAAACGCCGGACGCATAGTTGGATTTCGGCGCAGCAGGCGTCGGTATGATGATCGTATAGTTCGCTTCAATCTGCTCGCTGGGCGTTCCATCCGCCGTGAAACCGATCGCCTTGACGGTCATCTTTCCTTCCGGAATATGGATCTTTGTTCCCTCGGTATAAACAAGGCCCGACTCGGAAGGATCCGTGCCGTCGATAGAATAATACACCGTCTGCCCTTCAGGAATTGAAATCGTCAGATCCTTTTCCTCGTTATAGCGGCCTTCTTCCCAGGAAAAGGTCGGCGCCTCCGGCGTATACTCGCGAAGCATCACTTCAAACTCCTGCGTATTGGCCTTCTCTGCAGCAACGCGCATCAGCGCAAGCGCTTCGGCATTGTAGCCCTCCTGCTGGTAAATCTTGATCAGGTTGCGGTACGCGCTGGGATGCGCGGGCGCAATCTCGCTGATCAGCGATTCATAAATTGCCTTGGCCTCTTCCGTCTGGCCGAGCTCCGTATAGGCCTGCCCCATCAAAACCAGCGCATCGACATTCTCCGGTTCCCGGCTGACAGCAATCTTCAGATTCTCAAGCGATCGGGTGAAATATGCCTGTTCATACAGTTCCCGTCCCAAGGTGACATACGCGTCCGTTCTTGCAATTTCCCAGCCCCAGGTCGCCATCAGACGCTGACCATTTTCCGTCTGGAAAAGCATATATCCGCCTGCGGAGCCAACAAAAAGCACCACGAGCAGAATCACGAACACAACGCGAAGCAAACGTTTATATGATTTCTGATAGATGGGCGGCTCCATCATCGCCGGCCGCGCATCAATCTTGCGCCTGATATGATTCGGCGCTCTGCGCACATGGCGAACCTGCGCCTGCTGCCTCGCCGCCTGCTTGCTCAAGCCGATCGGCACATTCTCTCCATCGCCCTTCCTTCGGACGACAGCGTCCTTTCTGGGGTATGCCGGCGTAGAGGCCGTACCCGTTTTTTGTGCCTCCAGCTGCTCTCTTCTGTGTCGAATCTCGCTCTCATCCGGAGCGACCCTGCGCGAGACGCGCACGGGCTCCGACGGTTCGGGCAAATCGGCATCGGCATGCCTGCGCTTGAATACGCGCTGCACAGCCGAACAGCCCGGACAAACCCGAGCGGTATCGGGTAATTCCCGACCGCAGTTTGGACAAATCACGAAAGCGGTTCCTCCTTGCAGATTATATGTACCCCCATATGGTCCTTCGTTTTACACGCGCTTCATGGACTCGTAATAAGGATCTCCGGAAAAGTCGCGTTCCACCGGACGTTCGCCGCCCAGCGCTTCGATCGCATTGACAATTTCCACATAGTCCAGATAATTGACGCCTTCATCCTGCGCAGCTTCCTTCAGCGCAGACAGCGCACGCTCATCGCCCAGCTTCGCCAGATAAGAAGCAAACAGCGCCCGGCGATCCCTCGCCTGCGCAAAGCGTTCCATCAGCAGGTCAAAAATGCGCTCATCGCCCGGATAATTGCTCAGAATATCGGCAAAGACGTCGCGTCCTGCTTCCTTCGCGCGGGTAAGCGCATCGAGAATCGGCGCAGCTGCCGCCTCGCCCATGGACAGCAGGGACTCAGCGCACATATCGCCCTTTTCATCCGGCTCTTCCATGGCTGCAATATAGTCGATATACTGCGCCATCGGCGCCGTGCTCTCCATTTCACGCAGCAGAGAAATGGCCGTGAGCGCAGCTTCATGCGGCACCTTCTTCTTCGGCGCAAAAGGAAGCGGAAGCAGGGCCTTTTCTGCCGCCTCGCCCAGCTCCGTAATGCGCTCCAGCAGCAGATCCGGCACCGGAACATCCTGCTTATAGTATTCGCACATCCACTTGACCAGCGCATCCGCATCGGTATACTGTTCAAAATACGCCATCGGCGACTTACCGCCCAGCCAGGTCGCCGGCTTGCGCAGGAACTCCATATAGACGTCCGGCATCATGCCCTCAATGACATCCATATTGTTGTTATAGCGCTCGGCATTGCGCGCCATCCAGCCTCTGGTATACGCCTCAAACTTCTTGTCAAAATCAATGCAGTTCATATGAATCCTCCGCTGTATTCTTGCTTTCCCGTATGCGGGAAATAATATCCTGAAACCTGCGAACAAATACGCCGCTCAGCCTTTGCGATACGCCCCAGCGCGCGGCAATCCTCTTCATGCCTACCAGATGGCCGGAATGCTCGTGATAGATGTATTCCAGCGCTGCGGCACAGGCGCTTTCTTTCGTTCCCCTGGGCTGCTCATACCTCTTGATATACTCCAGATAAAGCGGCAGAAGCACTCTGGGCGCATCCGTGAACTCCGGCGCAAGCGCATCGGATACACGCTGTACAACCCGGGCGTTGGCCTCGCTCCCACGCATCGGCTGGCTGCTGACGCCGCCTGCGGCCAGCCTGACAAGCTGACCGCCAAAGTCCACATGATACGGCCTGAAGCCTTCTTTCGCCGTAAGGACCTGCAGCACAGACGCTTTAACCGCATCAGAAACGGCAGGATCCATCAGACAGTCCAGAAGCGTTTCTCTGGCCATATCCGTATTCAATTCAGAAAGCAGCACAAGCGCAACCGTCGTTACCTGCGGTCCTGCCATCTGAGAGCGAATCGCCCATGCGCCCAGACGGCATGCGCTGCGCAGCTTTACGGGATCATCCGCGACTTCCTTCGGGTCTGCGTAGAGCATCTCAAGGAGCTCCGTCGCGCGTGCGACGCCCTCCTCATGCGTTACCTCAAGCCCAAGGCCCAAATGCTCACCCGGACGCCGCCCTTCCCGCGTCATGCGGAAATACGCTTCGCAAACCGTATCCTCCGGCAAAAGCCCGCAGAGCCTGCCGAAAAGACGACTGGCTTCCTGCAGCCTGCCTTCGTTTACAAGCGCGCATGCCCGAAGCAGCATCGCCTTCGTATGGAAGGGTTCCCGCTTGAGGATGGTCTGCGTCAGGCTGAGCGTGATCGCATCTTCGCCATGTTTTCCGCTCTCCAGTATGACAGCAAACATATCCTCCGTCGCTCTGGCGCGAAGCGCAGCCAGATACAGTGCTTTCCTTGCTCGGCGTCCGTTTCCTGCCGCAGCATAGGCATCCGCGAGAACGCACAGCGTCTGAACGCGCCCCGGAGACATCCGATGCGCTTTTTCCGCATAGCCGACCGCATCTTCCGCTTTTCCCTGCAGAAGGCAGCAGCATGCCGCCAGCGTATACCGCTGTGCATTCGGGCAAAGCGCAATTGCATGCAGCATGGTTCTTTTGCCCGCCCCAGCCTTGCCTTCCTGAAGACGGCGCACTGCGCGCTCTTCCAATTGCTTGGCTCGTGCCTTTCTCCCGGACGCTTTTCCCTGTTCCAGCGCTTCCTTCAGCTGCCTTCCCAGAAGCTCTGACATGTCCGCAGAAATGCCTTTGGGGCTGCGGATTGACAAAAACTGCTGATAATAGGAAGAAGCGCGCTTCAGATCCGCCCGCTGCGCGCTGCACAGCGCCAGATGAAACAAGGCTTGCGCACGATACTCGCCGCCAAGCCGCACAATGCGCAGATAGCAGCGCGCCGCTTCTTCTTCACAGTCAATCTCCTCGTAAATCTTCGCCATTTCCAGTTCGACGTCCTCGCGGACGCCGGCCTGATCTTTGGCTTTTGAAAGAAGCGCCATCGCTTCATCGTAGCGTCCTGCCCGTCGATGCCGTGCCGCCCTCGTAACGAGAAACTCACACGTTCTCCCCATGGAAACCACGTTGCTCACGGCGCACCCCCTGCCAGTTTTGTGATTAGTCTTCCTTTCCCTGCTCGACGAGCTTTTCCAGCTCCTCTCCGGTAAAGGCATAATGGCTGCGGCAGAAATGACAAGTTACTTCGCAGCCGTTCTGCGTCCGAATCAGATCGCGTATTTCATCCTCGCCCATGGACAGAAGAACGCGCTCGATGTATTCGCGCGAGCAATCGCACTTCAGCTCAAGCGGAATCTCCTCCAGCACCTCGGGATCAAGCCCGCGGAAACAGGCATATGCAAGTTCCTCCAAAGCCATATCCTGCAGCAGCTGAGAAATCGATCCGAAGAGCTCTGCGCGGATTTCAAGCGCATCCAGAAGCTCTTCCGAACAGCCCGGCATTGCCTGAATCAGGATTCCGCCCGCGGAAATGATTTCCTCGCCGACCAGCGTTCCCAGCGCGCAGATCGACGGCGTCTGTTCGGACTCGAGATAATACATCGCGAAGTCCTCGGCGATTTCGCCGGAAACCAGATTGACGCGGCCGACATACGGCTCGCCATATCCAAAGGAGCGCATGATCGTCAGCTGTCCATCCTTGCCCAGCGCGCCGCCAACGTCGAGCTTTCCGTTCGGCTTGAGCTGGAGCTCAACCTCCGGATGTTCGATCGTCACCTTTACCTTTCCATCGGGGCCGGCAACTGCACAGATCGGGCCGGCAGGACCGCCGCCATTGATCGTCGCGGTAATCCTGTCGCCTTCGCTCTTCAGACCTGCACCCATGATGGACGCCGCCGCAAGCATACGGCCAAGCGCCGCGCTGCAGGTATTGCTCGCATGATGAATATCGCGCGCCCTTTGCGCCATTTCAGTCGTATCGCACAGAAACACGCGCGCCTCGCCGCCCTTGAGCGTCATGCGCAGCAGTCTGGATTTCTTATGTTCCATTTCCCGTTTCCTCCTGTATTTACAAAACAAATTCCGGCGCCTTCGGTTTTCTGGCCGTATAGTGAATTCGGATATCCTCCTCTTGCGGCGGAACCATGCGCATTTCTCCATAGGCATGGATATCTTCAAAGCCCGCCCTGCGGAGCCATGCAAGAACCTCCTGCTCGCTATGTGCGCGCTGGTGATGCTGCTCGCGGAAACGGCGATATCTGCCGTCCTCCTCGCGCAGGAAGAACGTAACATCCATCGTCAGCACATGCGTTTCTCTGTTCAGCGTATTCTGCCAGAGCATGGCCAGCCCGTCCCTTTCCTCGCCGAAAAACGCATCGCCCATGACGTCTTCCAGTTTATGCCGGCTCGAACAATCAAAGCACAGCACACCGCCGGGAAGCAAAGCTTCATATGCAGCTGCGAAAAACGCAGATACATCCGCCTCGGTCGTCAGATAATTGACGCCGTCACAGGTCGCAAGAACCGCACCCACGCGGCGCGGCAGCGTCAGCTTTTTCATATCCTGATGCACAAATGCGGCTTCAACGCCCCATCTGCGCGCCTTTTCCTCCGCGCGGCGCAGCATAGAAGCCGACAGATCGACGCCAACCATCTTCATGCCCGAGCCGGCAAGGCGCACCGTGAGGCTTCCTGTGCCGCAGGCACATTCCACGCAGCGCGCCGGTAATTCACCCAGAGCGCTGCGAATCAGCGCCTGATAATGCGCACTCCAGGCGTCATAATCATAATCATCCATCAGCGTATCGTATACGCCCGCAAATTCATCGTACATGCCGTCTATTTCTTCTCCATATGCGCAAGAATTCCGCCGATCCTTCCGCTTTCCTTTGCGGACAATCCAGCCCAGCCCACCTCCAGCACACGCTCCATCAGTCCTGCCGCCTCTGCGGCACGGTACTTCATCCGCTCTCTTTCCGTGGGCTTTCTGTCATGTACAGCCATCACGCCACCTCCCGGCGCCTATTCTCCCCCTCAGGCAGCGCTTTCATGCCGATCAGTCTTCGTCCTCGTCGTCTCCGATTTCCTCTTCGTCCTCGTCGTCTTCCTCGTCATCCGCGAAGAGTTCGTCTTCCTCGGACTTGGGACGCAGTCCCTGATTCACCTGCGCGCCCTCGATATGCGGATTGAGGTACTTATCAAAAATGCCGTTCGCAAAAGACGCATAGACCAGACGCGAGAACGCAAAGCCAAACAGCAGGTAATACAGCGATACGATCAGCACCGTAACGCCGTTGCCCAGATACAAGCCAATCAGCAGCACCGCAACCGGAATCGCCGTGATCAGACGCGCGAGCGCCATCTGCGGCAGACGCGCCGCGGCCATCAGAAACGCGTTTTTGATCAGATGCTTAAACCTGAGCTCATAACCGATCATCATCGGATAAATCAGCGGAAGCATGAGCGTCCACATGAGCGTCGCAGAGAATACGACAATCAGCGGCGCAACCATCATCATGCTGCTGGCAGCCAGCTGACCATAGTATGCAATGGCCGTATACGCCAGCACCGGCAGGAAGGCCGTAAAGGAAGACACGGCCAAGGCAGCCTTCCAATTGCTTTTGAATGCATCCTTATAATCCGAAAAGAGGAACGCATGCTGATCCCTCGCCCAGTTGCGCATGATATAAGCCGCGCCGGCAGAGGAAGGCCCCGTAATCGCCACGCAGGGAATCAGACCCAGCAGCCACATCACCAGATAGCTGCTGATCCTGCCTACCAGCTCCTGCGCGCCGTTTTCCATCGCAAGAACCGTGTCAACGTCGATGCTCTGAATCGCGATCAGATTCAGATAGGTCCACAGCAGGAAGGGAATCCAGAACACCAGCTGAAGAAAATTCACCTTGATCAGATCAAAGAAATGATCCTTGAGAACCAGGAAGAACAGAGAAACGCGCGTCTTGGGCATGTCCATTTCACTGTAATCGCGCTTGCCCGCCTTGCCATAATAGAGTCTGTCAAAAAAGCCCATCGTAATTCCTCCGTTTGTATATCATTTCTTGTATATCATTTCATCGCGACCAGGGAAGCGAAGAAAGCCAGACCCGGCACCAGCGCTTCCTCATCAAAGTCAAATGCAGATGCATGCAGCGGCGCCTGATGCGATTCATCCATGCATCCGCAGAAGACAAATACGCCCGGAACGCTCAGCTGATAGTAGGAAAAATCCTCCGCCGTCATACGCGGCTTCGCCGGCATGAACCGATCGCCGAGGACATCGCGCACACGCTCAAACTCGACGGGATCATTTTCCACACAGGGATAATACACGCGCTTGATGAAATCCACCTTCGTGCCAAAGGCGGCTTCGATTCCCTTGAGATCGTCGCGAATCCTCATTTCCAGCGCCTCATAGACCTGATTGGAGAATGTTCTGACGATCCCTTCCATCTGCGCCTGCGCCGCGAGAATATTCCGCTGCTCGCCGGCCCGGACCTTTCCGATGGTGATCAGCGCCTGCTGGCACGGATCGACGCAGCGCGCGACAGTCGTCTGCAGCAGCGTAATCAGGTGTCCCATTGCCGTAATCGCGTCACATCCCAGATGCGGCGTCGCTCCGTGCGCACTCTTGCCATGGATGACAAAGTCCATCTCGCAGGTCTGCGCCATAATCGGCCCTGCGCAGGCGGCAATCTTTCCCTTGGGGATATCCGGCATCATGTGCATGCCGTAAATGACGTCCACATGCGGATTCTCCAGCGCGCCTTCGTCGATCATGCGCTTCGCGCCGCCGACCGTCTCCTCTGCCGGCTGAAACAGCAGCACGACATCGTCGATCAGTTCTTCCTTATGCGCAGAAAGCCAGGCGGCAAAAGTCAGAAGATTGGCCATATGGCCGTCATGACCGCAGGCATGCATACAGCCCTCGTGCTGAGACACATAATCGCAGACATTTTCTTCCCGAACAGGGAGCGCATCAATATCCGCACGGAACGCGAGCACGCGTCCTTTTCCATTGCCGCGGAAAACAGCGCGCACGCCCGTCCCGGCAAACACACGCACTTCATCTGTTTTGAGCCGTTTCAGCGCGTCGAGGATATACGCCTGTGTTTTATACTCCTGTTCGCCGACCTCGGGAATCCTGTGCAGCGCGCGCCGATGCCCGCGCAGCATATCCAGATACGACAAAGCCTCTTGCTCAAGTTCATGGATCTTCATCGTCGTCTCGCCTCTTACTTCCGCCATCTGCTTTTGCCCTGTCACAATCCAGGGCTATGCTCCGGCTCATTTACCCTTTATTGTATCATATTCGCGCTGAAATGAAAAGTCAGGCTTCACATTTATCCAGACTGCAGCATATTTTTTATCAGAACGGTCAACAGACTTGACAAGAAAAAACACAAATGCTATCATTATCCCATTCTGTCTGCGCTTTATCACAGCAAAGCAGACACGGAAAGGAAGGATGTACATGGAGCGCAAATGGCGCGTCGCAATTGTCGGCGCTACAGGCATGGTTGGCCAGCGCTTTATTTCTCTGCTCGCCGAGCATCCCTGGTTTGAAATTGCCGCTCTGGCCGCCTCTGCACGCAGCGCCGGAAAAACCTACGAGGAAGCCGTTGCCGGACGCTGGGCCTTCTCCTGGCCGATTCCCGGCCATGTGGCGACGATGACGGTTCTGGACGCTGCGGACGTCGACGCGGTTACCAGCCAGGTTGATTTTGTTTTCTGCGCGGTCGATATGAAAAAGGATGAAATCCGCGCGCTGGAAGACGCTTATGCAAAAACTGAAACCCCTGTCGTTTCCAACAACTCCGCGCACCGCGGTACGCCCGATGTTCCGATGATTATTCCGGAATTGAACCCGGAGCATGCCGACGTCATCGAATATCAGAAAAAGCGTCTTGGCACAAAGACGGGCTTTGTGACTGTAAAGCCCAATTGCTCGATTCAGTCCTATGTGCCCGCGCTCACCGCATTGAAGGATCTTTCTCCTTCCCGCGTGGTCGTCTCCACCTATCAGGCGATTTCCGGCGCCGGCAAAACCTTTGCCCGCTGGCCGGAAATGGTCGACAACGTTATTCCCTATATCGGCGGCGAAGAGGAAAAGAGCGAGCTGGAGCCGCTCAAGATCTGGGGCAAGGTCGAAGGCGGCGTCATCGTCCCTGCCAAGGCCCCCATCATCAGCGCGCACTGCATCCGCGTGGCCGTCGCCGACGGACACATGGCCGCGTGCTGGGCGAGCTTCGACAAGCCGGCTTCCAAAGAAGAGATCATCGAACGCTGGCGCACCTTTGAAGGTCTGCCGCAGAAGCTGAATCTTCCGAGCGCACCGCATCCGTTTATCCAGTATTGCGACGAAGACAATCGGCCGCAGACCCGTCTGGATCGCGATTTCGAACGCGGAATGGGTGTGTCCATGGGCCGTCTGCGCGGCGATTCTCTGTTTGACTGGCGCTTTGTCGGCCTCTCTCATAATACGCTGCGCGGCGCTGCCGGCGGCGCTGTCCTCATTGCCGAGCTGCTCTGTGCGCAGGGCTATATCCCCAAGAAGTAAACCTGATTTCCCTACACATGCATAATCAACGCCGCACGACGGAAATACTGTGTCATCGCAGTTTCCCGAAAGCGGCGTTTTTCTTTCCTTCTTTTCCTCTGTACGACTCATCATTGAGGAGGAATCATGATGCGCATTTCTCCCCTCTTCACCGGCTGCGCAGCCGCGCTGATTACGCCCTTCCTGCCGGATGGACGCCTCGACGAGCAAGCGCTTCGGAAACTGATCCAACGGCAGATTGCTGCAGACATGAACGCGCTTGTCCTGCTGGGCACAACCGGAGAACCCTGCTCGCTTTCCATGGAAGAGCGCGGACGCGTGATCCAGATCGGCCTTGACGAAGCGAAGGGCCGCTTACCCGTGATCATAGGCACGGGATCCAACCAGACACCGACGGCTATCGCCTATGCCAAACAGGCGCATGCGCTCGGCGCGCAGGGGCAGCTCTGCGTCACGCCTTACTATAACAAGACGACACAGCAGGGGCTTGTTCAGCATTATACCGCCATACTGGAAAGCTGTGATCTGCCCATGCTCCTTTACAGCGTGCCATCCCGAACAGGCATGCGCATCGAACCCGAAACCGCCGCGCAGCTCATGACGCTTCCCGGCGTCTGCGGTCTCAAGGAAGCGGGTTCCGATATGGCGCTCACAGAGAATATCCTGCTGGCTACAGGCGGGAATCTTCCTATATATTGCGGCAACGACGATATGATTGTTCCGTTGATGGCATTGGGCGCCGTCGGCGCCATCAGCGTCTGCGCCAACATCGTCCCTGCGCAAACCAAAGCCATCACCCATGCGATGCTCGCAGGCTGCCTTGCTGAAGCAAAAGACGCGCAGCTTGCCCTTCTTCCGCTTATCCGGGCGCTGTTTTCTCAGGTAAGCCCCATACCGGCAAAATCCGCGCTGCACATGCTGGGCCATATCCACGATGCGCTCCGTCTCCCGCTGACGCCGCTGACAGAACCATACCGCAGCCAGCTTCGGGATTTGCTCGCTTCCATGGGACTCCTCCCCTGCAATCCCGAGCATTAAAAAAACGCAGGCAGTCCAATAGCGACTGTCTGCGCTTTTTAATTCAGCAATGCATGTACGAACAGATCAGACTTCCTTGTTCGTGGTCTTGAGCACGACGTCATGCGCGCCGCCCTCGACGATGGAGACGGCGGATACGAGCGTCAGGCGGGCCTTCTGCTGCAGCTCCGGGATGGACAGCGCGCCGCAGTTGCACATGGTCGAGCGGACCTTGGCCAGCGTGATGTGCACGTTGTCGGAGAGCTTGCCGGCGTAGGTCACGTAGGAATCAACGCCCTCTTCGAATTTGAGCTTCTTGTCGCCGCCCAGATCGTAGCGCTGCCAGTTGCGCGCGCGGTTGCTGCCCTCTCCCCAGTATTCCTTCATCAGCGTGCCGTTGACGTTGACCTTCGCGGAGGGAGACTCGTCGAAGCGGGCGAAGTACCGGCCCAGCATCACGAAGTCCGCGCCCATGGCCAGCGCAAGCGTCAGGTGATGATCGTGCACGATGCCGCCGTCGGAGCAGACCGGAACGTAGATGCCCGTCTCCTCGAAGTACTCATCGCGCGCCTTGCAGACCTCAATCAGCGCAGTCGCCTGACCGCGGCCGATGCCCTTGGTCTCGCGGGTGATGCAGATGGAACCGCCGCCGATGCCGACCTTGATGAAGTCCGCGCCGCAGTCCGCCAGGAAGCGGAAACCCTCGCGGTCCACGACGTTGCCCGCGCCGATCTTGACGGATTCGCCGTAGTTCTCGCGAACCCACGCGATCGTGCGCTTCTGCCACTCGGAGAAGCCCTCGGAGGAGTCGATGCACAGCACGTCCACGCCCGCCTCGAGCAGCGCCGGGATGCGCTCGGCATAGTCGCGGGTGTTGATGCCCGCGCCGACAACGTAGCGCTTGCTGCTGTCCAGCAGCTCCATCGGGTTCTTCTTGTGGGAATCGTAGTCCTTGCGGAAGACGAAGGAAGAAAGGCGGCCGTCACGGGTGACGATCGGCAGCGAATTCAGCTTGTGATCCCAGATGATGTCGTTGGCTTCCTTCAGGGTCGTGCCTTCCGGCGCGGTGACGAGCTTATCAAGCGGCGTCATGAAGTCGGCGACCTTCGTGGCCACGTCCATGCGGCTCACGCGGTAATCGCGGCTGGTCACGATGCCCAGCAGCCTGCCATTCGCAGTGCCGTCCTCGGTCACCGCCACGGTCGAATGACCGGTCTTCTCCTTCAGCGCAAGGATGTCCGCCAGCGTCTGATCCGGACGGATGTTGGAATTGCTGGTTACAAAGCCGGCCTTGTAGCCCTTGACGGCGGCGACCATCGCCGCTTCGTCCTCGATGCTCTGAGAGCCGTAAATGAAGGATACGCCGCCCTCCTGCGCCAGCGCGATGGCCAGATCCTTGCCGGATACAGCCTGCATGATCGCGGAGACCATCGGGATCTTCATCGTGATATCGGACTTTTCGCCCTTCCTGTAGCGAACGAGCGGCGTCTCCAGATTCACATTCTCCGGAATACATTCCGCAGAGGAATAGCCCGGAACCAGCAGATACTCGTTAAAGGTATGAGACGGTTCAGAGAAATA
>JAFSCW010000101.1 GCA_017436605.1 Clostridia bacterium
CAGCTTCATAGCCTCAACGGGATGCTCGGAGTAGGAGCTCACAGCGGTCACGGAGCCGATCAGACCATCGGTGGTCAGATAGGGACCGTCGAAACGGGAGATGAAGCAGGACTTCTGCTTGGCGTTGGCCCAAACGGTCTCAGCGCCGAACCAGCCCTGACCGGACTGCACAACACCGGCGATGGAGCGCGGCATGGACTCGGTAACCGCAGCGTCAGCGTTGATGTAGCCCTTCTCATACCAGTCATGCAGGGTGTAGAGAGCCTCGGTGAACTTCGGGATGTCCAGAGCGGACTTAACCTGCAGCTCGTTCTCGGTGCCCTTCTGCGCCCAGTCGAGGCCCAGCCAGTATTCCATGGAGATCCAGTCAGCCAGACCGTTCATCCAGGAAGTTGCGCCGCCCTTGTTGACCTTGAGCGGGATCTCGCCAGGATGCAGTTCGACGTACTTGGCCATGTATTCGCCCATCTCAGCGAAGCCGATGTGCTGCGCTTCGTAGCTGGTCGGATCGAGGCCGAGCTCGTCAACGAAGAAATCGGTGTCGAGAATCCAGAAGACCTCGATGCCGTAGTCCTTAACGTGCGGGAAGCCGTAGATCTTTTCGCCCTGCGTGACGCCAGCCCAGATGTTGTCCGGGGTCAGCGCCTTGGCGTCGGCGAGCAGATCCATGTACGGAGCGATGTCCAGGAACATGCCGTTGGCAATGTTCGTGGCATAGTCGTTGTACCAGCCGCAGGTGAAGGCAAGGTCAAAGTACTCGCCGGACTGGGTGGCCAGGTTGATCTGGTCAGCGGTCATCCACTTGTACTCGATTTCAACGCCGATCTTCTCGCGGGAGATCTCGTTGAGTTTCGCTTCAACCTCAGGCCAGTCAACCGGCGCGTCGCCGGTGGTGAACAGCCACCAGGTCAGCTTGACGGGTTCTTCGGCAGACGCCATGCCCACAGCCATGAGCAGAACGAGAGCCAGCACGATAGCAAGCAGTTTCTTCATAGGGGTACCTCCTATAAATATTTTTGCAAACGGTCAGGTAAAACGAACCCTGTTGCCGTTTAAGCCTTGGTATTTTCTCCGCCTGCGAAGCATCAGCCCTTAACGGCGCCGACGGTCAGACCGGAGATGTAGTACTTCTGGAAGAAGGGATAGGAGAACATGATCGGCACAACCGCGATGACGACAATCGCCATACGCATGGTCTCGCTGGGGATATCCTGCGCATCTGCGCTGACGTTGCCCGCGTTGTTGATCAGCCACTGGATCTTCTGCTCGATGCTGACCAGAACGTACTGCAGCGGGAACAGATCGGAGCGGGTGGAAGAAATATAGATGCTGGCATGGAACCACTCATTCCAGTAGGCGAAGGTCAGGAACAGGGCGATGGTCGCAATCGCCGGCAGACAGATCGGCAGGACAAGCTGCACAAAGATGCGCAGCTGGTTGGCGCCGTCGATCTTGCCGGACTCGATCATCTCATCCGGTACGGTCGTCGTAAAGAACGTACGCATGATGATGATGTTGAACGTCGAGCAGCAGATCGGCAGGATCAGCGCCCAGTACGTGTCCTTCAGGTGCATGATCTGGGTATTGACCACGTAGGACGCAAGCGTGCCGCCGCGGAAAAGCATCGGGATGAAGATGAACCACGTATAGAAATTGCGGAACTTGTAGTTTTTGCGGGAGAGCGTGTAACCCATCGTCGACGTCAGGATCACGCCGAGGCAGGTACCGACAATCGTGATGCCGATGGAATTCAGGAAAGAACGGCCCACCAGATCACGCATGTTCCACACGTACTTATAGGACGATACAGAAAGTTCCTTTGGGAAAAAACTGTAGCCGTATACGCCGATAGACTGCTCGGACGTGAAGGAAATGATGATAACAAACAATACCGGGAGCACGCAAACTGCAGCGATCAGGATAAACAGCGCAGAATACAGCGCATTGGAGACGGGAGATACGCGGTTAAAGCGAATCATGCCGTCCGATACGTTGGAGGCATTTTTCTTGACGTCCAGCTCGTTATAAACGTCCGCTTCCTTTTTTCTCTTAAAGATAGCCATCGTATTCCCCCTCTCTTAGAAGAATGCACTCTCTTTGTCGAACTTGCTCACGATCGCATTGGCCGTGACCAGCGTGATGCAGCCAAACACAGACTGCATGAAGCCGGCGGCGGAAGCATAGCCGTAGGTCGGGATCGTGGAGTTGAACAGGGAGTTATAAACGTAAACGTCCAGCGTAACGAACGCGTCGTACAGCGCCGCGGAGTTGCGCGTCGTCCTGTAGAAGAGGCCGAAGTCGGAGTTGAAGATCTTGCCGACCGCCATGATGAACATGATGATGATGACCGGCTTGAGCAGCGGGATGGTGATGTATTTGGTCTGCTGGTGCTTGCTCGCGCCGTCGATGACCGCCGCCTCATACAGCGAACCGTCGATGCCGTTGATGGAGGCCATATAGACGATCATGTTGTAGCCGACGTTCTTCCAGACATTGAGGAAGACGAGGATGTATGGCCAATATGGCAGGCCGTCCTTCTGATACCATTTGACGGGATCAAGGCCCATGCCGGCGAGCACGTTGTTGATCAGGCCTTCCTTGGTCGCCAGGAACGCATAGACGAAGTAGCCGACGACGACCCAGGAAAGGAAGTGCGGCAGGAAGATCATCGTCTGGCAGACCTTCGCAAGGCGCTTGGAATACAGGTGCGAGATGATGATCGCCAGCGCAACCGGGATCACGATGCCCAGCACGATAAAGATGATGTTATAGCCAATCGTATTGCGGAACATCGCAATCGTCGTCTTCATGTTCGAGGAGAACAGAAATTTGAAGTTGTCCAGTCCGCACCACTTGCTGTTATAGACCAGGGACCACAGGAAGCCCTTGCCCGGCGCAACCTTGTACTTCTTGAAAGCGATCAGGATGCCGAACATCGGCACATAGCAGAACATGATGAACCAGATCGTCGTCGGAAGCGAAAGCAGAAACAGCTGGATATCATCCAGTGTCAGCTTGCTTTTCTTTTTGGTTTTGATTGCTGGGATCTTCTCTGACTGGCTCATACACATACCTCCTTGGAGACTGCCCTGCCTTTAGAACAGCTTTCCCCCGATTCATATATAATTATCATTAGAATAATCATACATCCCATTCGTTTTTGTGTCAAGATGCTTAATAAAAACTTAAAAATTTATTTATTCTGCACCTCGTCACAAAAGCGTGCATACAAAACATTATGCATCATGCGGCGAAAGCGCATCAGCCGCAGATTATCCCTGGACGGATGCACGCGGTTGGAAAGCAGCACCACGAAAAAGCCCGTCGTGGGATCGACAGCAAGCGAGGTGCCGGTAAAGCCCGTATGGCCAAAGGAGCACGGCGGGAACAGATCGCCCATATAATTCTGAGGCGTGCCGGCCAGATGGAAGCCCAGTCCCCTGCGGACGTCCGCGGTTTCGGCATGACAGCGGACAGCCGTTTCCAGCGTCGCCGGGGAAAGATACCCCGCGCCGCCGCAGGCGAGCATCTGCGCAAAGGCGATCATGTCGTCGATATCGGAAAACACGCCCGCATTGGCGGAGACGCCGCGAAGGAAGCGCGCGTTCTCGTCGTGGACAATGCCCTGCCAGGCTTTGCCGGTTTGCGGATCTACCTCTGTGGCGGCGATGTTGCCGCCCGTTGGGCAATAGCCGGTATGCTGCATGCCCAAGGGAGCAAACACGCGCTCGGCGCAGAGCCTGTCCAGCGGCATGCCATAGACGCTTTCCAGAACCTTGCCCAGGGTGATATAGCCCATGCAGCTGTAGCGCACATCCTCCCCCGGCCGATATGCCAGCGGATGCGCAAGAAGCGCGGCGAGCGCTCCCTCGGGCGTTTCCGCCTCCTCGCTCAGCCAGAACGCAGGCTCAAAGCCCGCGCTGTGCGTCATCAGCTGCAAGATGGTGATTCCCCGCTTATCCTCGGGCACATCGGGCAGATACATCTCCAGCGTGTCATACAGCGTCAGGTCTCCCTCTTCGATGGCGCGCAGCGCAACCATCGTCGGGCCGAGTACCTTGCTCAGGGACGCCATGTCATAGCGCGTATGTCTGTCTGTCATCGGGCCGTCCTGCGAAATTTTTCCGACATAGGAAATGGCGCAAACCTGCCCGCGGCAGCCGCATGCAGCCACCGCGCCGGGGTAGCAGCCCTGCTCGAGTCCCTTTTCGAGCAGGCTGTCCAGAATTTTCTGCATATTCATGTTTATACTGTACTTGCAAAACAGCAGTTTGTCAAATACAATATAGTCATCCATAGGCGATTTAAACAAATTTATTCCCGTTATATCTGAACCGGCCTGTATACCCGTGCCATTCCGTTCAACATTCCGCTCAAAAGGAGGATTGACCGTGAACCTCAGCCTCAGAGAAAAAATCGGCCAGCTCGTGCTTTACAGCATGGAAGGCAATATCCTGGATCAGCCGACCCTCGAGACGCTCGCCAAATACAAGATCGGCAACATCATCCACTTCGGCAACAACGTCACCGGCTTTGACGACGCCCAGACGCTCAACGCGCAGCTGCGCAGCGTCATCGCGGACAACTGCAGCGGCATACAGCCCCTGATCAGCGTGGATCACGAAGGCGGGCGCGTCATGCGCTTCTCCCGGGATTTTACCTGGTTCCCCGCCCAGATGGCGCTGGGCGCGATCGACGATCCCGCGCTCACCCACAGCGTCGGCCGCGCGATGGGCGCGGAGCTTCGCGCCGCCGGTTTCAACCTCAGCCTCGGCCCCGTGGTCGACGTGCTGGTCAATCCGAAAAATCCCGCCGTCGGCACGCGCACCTTCGGCTCCTCCGCGCAGCTCGTCGCCCGGCATGGCGCCGCGCTTGCACAGGGCCTGCAGGAATCCGGCGTAATCGCCTGTGTGAAGCATTTCCCCGGCTGCGGCGATACCGACGAGGATTCCCATTATGTGCTGCCCTGCGTCGAATTCGGCCGCGAGCGGTTTGACGCCATCGAGCTCGTCCCATATCGCGAGGTCTTCGCCGGCAGGTATGCCGACGCGCTGATGACCACGCACATCCTCTTCCCCGAGCTGGAAAAAGAGCCCGTCCCGGCGACCATGTCCCCCGCGATCCTGACCGGCATCCTGCGCGGCGAGCTGGGCTTTGAGGGCATCGTCATCTCCGACGGCATCCACATGAAGGCCATTGCCGATCATTACAGCGTGGAGCACGGCTGCATCGCCGCGATCAACGCAGGCGTGGATCTCATCTGCCTCGGCTCCGGCGGCGCGGGCTATCAGGAGTCGCAGAAGTCCTGCCTTGAGGCGATGTATCAGGCTGCGCTTTCGGGCGAGCTGTCGATGGCGCGCGTGGACGAGGCGGTCTCCCGCATCCTTGCGCTCAAGGCAAAATATGCCAAAGCCCCGCAGGGCATGCCCGATTTCGCCGCGCATGCCGCGCTGAACAGGCAGGTCAGCCTGCGCGCCGCCACGCGCATGACGCAGGAACGCAGGCCGCTTTCCGGCCGCGTGCTCTGCGTGAGCGCGCCGGTGCGCGAGCTGGCTTTCGGCCTGACCCACGCCGACCCGCGCGTCACGCCCTTTGCCCAGACGGCCGGCGAGGCGCTCGGCATGCCGTGGCAGATACTGGACGGCTCGCCCCTCGGCGATTATGATACGCTCCTCATCGGCGTTCAGGTGCTCAGGGAGGATGGGCCAGAGCTCGCCGCCGCGCGCGAAGCCATCGCGCAGGGCAAACAGGCTGCTTTTATCTTCCTCGGCCTGCCGCATGGCACGAGCATCCTGCCTGAGGGCTGCCCTGCCGTATGCGTCTATTCTCGCACGCCCCAGTGCATCCGCGCCGCGATCGACGTCCTGTGCGCCAGGGAAGAGGCCTGCGGCGCGCTGCCTGTGATTCTTCTTTAAATCCAAAAATCCGAACACGGCAAAGGGCTTCCCGCCAAACGGGAAGCCCTTTTGATCTGTCCGTTTATGCCTTGCCTGCAAGCGCGGCGAGCCGCTGACGCAGCCTCTCCTGCTCCTCCTGCGTTCCAGGCGCGGCGTCCGCCGCCGGCGCGAGTTCATCCGTAATCAGCGCCATCTCCGCCGCCATATCCTCGATATGTGCGTTGACGGCGATGACCATATCGCGCTCCGCGTCGATGATCAGCAGCTGACCGTACATACCGTCCGCACGATACCGATTCTGCGTGCAGCGCCAGAACTGATAGCCGTAGCCCTGCGCCCATTCGATGGTCGGTGCGGGCGTGCGGTGTGCGTTGTCGATCTGCGCCTTCGTCGCCAGCTGAAGCCATGCGCCGGGCAGCAGCTGCCTGCCCTGCCAGACGCCGCCGCGGAGCAGACATTCGCCAAAGCGCGAAAGCTCCTCGCAGCTCAGGTATAATCCCCAGCCGCCGCAGCACACGCCCTGCGGGCTCATCTCCCAGCGCGGCCTGTCGATGCCCAGCGGTTCAAACAGGCGCGGTATGAGATAATCGCGGACGGTCATGCCCGTGACCTTCTGCACCATGCACGAAACCAGATAAGTACCGTGGCTGTTATAGCGGAAGCAGGTTCCGGGCGCGGCGTCGCAGCCACAGGCCAGCACTGCCTTCGCCCAATCCTCGTCTCCGCCGTCTCCGTCGATATGGCTGATCCTGTCGGAGCACTGGCGCAGGCCGGAACCCATGCAAAGCAGATGATGCAGCGTCACGGACGACAGCCACGGATCCGGATCGGCCGGCGCATCGCCGGCGAGGATATCCAGCACGTGGCTGTCATAGGAAAGGAGTCCTTCCTCCACGGCAAAGCCGGCCGCAGCGGATGTAAACGATTTGCTGACCGAATACAGCACATGGGGCTCATCTGCGCGATGCTCCCCGAACGACGCCCGGAACGCTTCTTTTCCGTGTCTGAGGACCGTCAGCGCGTGGAATTCCAGCCCCGATTCCTCCAGCCGATCAAGAAAACGCAGCACAGCCGCCGAGGAAACGCCCGCTTCCTCGGCAGTTCGGGCAGCCGGGATCAGCGGATTGCCTTTCATAGATTTCCCCCTCTTCCAGTACAGTTTACTTTGCATGTATTATAGTTTTTCGCACAAAAAATGTCAAGATTTGACCAACTATCATCTTGTTTCTTGGGTTCTCTTGTCCTATACTATAGGTAATCTGTATCTCCCCGGAAGACCCATTTCGCCTGCCGGCCCATTCATCAATCAGAACCGCATCAAGGAGAACGCAGCCATGATCAAAGCAGCAAAATCCCATTTGGAAAAAACGCTTGAATCCCAGCAGTTCACCTATTCGCAGTTAAAAAGCATGTATCTGACGCTGGTGCTTGACCAGTTCTTCATCGTCTTCATCCTGGTGCTCTCGACCGCTATGGTATCCTCCACAGGCGAAGCCGCCATCGCTGCCACCAACATGGTCGGTTCCATCAACGGTCTGGTTTCCCTGCTGTTTACGGCGGTCGCCATCGGCGGCTCCATCGTCATCGCACGCGCGAAGGGACGCGGAAGCGCGCACGGCGTCCGATGCGCCATCGGCGAAACCATCGCGCTGTGCGGCCTGCTCTCGCTGACCCTGAGCAGCCTGCTGATCGCCTTTTCCCGGCCGCTGGTGCTGGCGCTTTATCCGCATGCCGAGCCCCTGCTCATCCAGTATTCCATCCACTACATGCGCCTGATCGCCATTTCGTTCCTGCCCTATTCGATCTTCAATGCGATCTTCAACGCCTTTCGCAGCCTCGGCGATACCAAATCGAGCCTGCTGCTGACCATCGTCATCAACGGCGTGCATTTCATCTGCAGCTTCCTGTTTATCAACATCTTCCATCTGGGCGTCACCGGCGCCGGTCTTTCCTATATCACCGCGCGTACCATCGGCATGGCGCTGGCGCTCGTGTGGCTGCTGAAGGTGCATAACGAATACCACGTCGGCTTCCGCCACATGTTCCATTTCTCGCGGTCGATCAGCCGTGAAATCAGCCGTCTGGCTGTCCCCATCGCCTCGGAATCCGCGCTCTTTCAGGGCGGCATGCTGCTGGTTCAGGTCTTCCTTGCCCGGCTGTCGACGACCGAGCTCGCCGCGCACGGCGTAGCCAACTCCGTGCTGAACCTGTATCTGTGTACGGGCAATGCGCTCACAGCGCTGACCAGCACGGTCTGCGGCCAGTGCTTCGGCGCAGGCAGTCATGCGCTCACCCGCCGCTACTGCACGGCGCTGACCCGCGTCGGCCGCGCGATCATGCTCTTCACGGTGCTGATCATGCTGCCGCTGCTGCCGCTTGTCCTCTCCCTCTATCATCCCAGCGAAGCGGCCCTGCCCATCGTCTATACCTGTCTGATCATCACCTCGATCGGTATTCCGCTGCTCTGGTGCAGCGGCTATGTGCCGCCGATGGCCCTGCGCGCGGCAGGCGACGCAACCTACACCACCGTCGTATCCGTCGTCGGCCTGTTCGTCGGGCGCATCGCCGTGGGCTATCTGCTCACGATCGTGCTGGGTCTCGGCGTGCCGGGCGTATGGCTGGGCATGATGGTCGAATGGCTCCTGCGCACGGTGCTGTTCCATCTGCGCGTGCGTTCCGACCGCTGGCTCCGCAGCGCGTGATCATCCTGTCCGAAAAGGAGGTTCGTTATGGAAATCAGGCCCTATCAAGACAACCATCTTGCCGGCGTCGTCTCCCTGTGGAACGGCTGCGTATCCCGCGGCGAGGTGCTCTATCGTCCGCTTGTTCCTTCGTATTTCGAGGAAAAGTTCCGGATCCCCGGCGCGGCGCTCTTTGTCGCGCTCGAAAAGAACGCCGTGATCGGCTTCATCGCCGGCTGCGTGAAAACGCAGTTCCTCCCTGGACAGACGAGCGCAAACACCCCCGGCTATCTCAGCGTGCTGATGGTCGATCCCGCGCATCGCGGGCGCGGCGTCGGCTCCGCGCTGCTTCATCAGCTTGAAGCGCGCATGCGCGATCTGGGCAAGACGCTCCTTGCCATCACCAGCACATGCCCGATCAACCTCGACTGGATCATCCCCGGCACGCCGGGACACGAGCACAACAACATGCCGGGCGCGGATCTGCTCTGCTCGGGCTATGGCTTCCTCCAGCGTCGGGGCTTTGCCGAGCGCGTCCGGGAGGTTGCGATGTATCTCGACCTCGCCGAATACCGGAAATCGCCCGAAATCGAGGAAAAGCGCGCGGCGCTCGCCGCGCAGGGCATCATCGCCGGTCTGTATGATCCCGCGCTGGGCAGCAGCTTTGACGGCATGTGCGACCGGGTCGGCAGCGAATACTGGCGGCAGGTGCTGCGCGATGAGCTCGCATGCGATCATCCCCGGCCGATTCTCGCCGCCGTACACGAGGGCAATATGGTCGGCTTTACCGGCCCTGTGGACAGGCAGGAAAACGGGCGCGGCTGGTTCACCGGCATCTGCACCGATCCGCTCTATGAAAAGCGCGGCATCGCCAGCGTGCTGTTCAACGACCTGATGGGCGAATTCATCCGCGTCGGCGCGGCATATTCCACGCTGTTCACCGGAACGGAAAACCACGCCCAGCGGCTGTATCTGAAAACAGGATTCCGCGCAGCAAGGCAGTTTGCCATTATGCATAAGCAATTGGAGGGATAAACGATGAAAACCATTCTGGCTGTCGGCGCGCATACGGGCGACGCCCAGCTGACCAGCGGCCTGCTTCTGGCGCGCTGCGCGCAGGCAGGCGACCGTATCGTCACGCTCGATCTGACCGCGGGCGAACGCGGCGCACCCAAGGGCATGAGCACGGAGGAATTCCGCCAGCAGAACATCGCCTCCGCCAAAGCGTTTGCCGATATGCTCGGCGGCGTGAGCATCGTCTGGGACACGCCGGACGGCGAGCTCGACTACAGCAAGGAGCTTGCCGTAAAGATCTGCGACGTGATGCGTGAGTATCAGGTATCAACCGTCCTGTACCACTGGAAGAACTCCATGCACAAGGACCATATCGCCGCCAGCAGGCTGACGACGGACGCCATCTTCTATGCCTCCCTGCCGACGTTCGAGCGCCCGCTGCCGCCCGCGCCGATCCGCCGCATGCTCTATGCGGAGAACTGGGAGGATTCCGAGGGCTTTGTTCCCTATGCCTACTTCGACGTCAGCGAAGCGTTTCCGCTCTGGAAGGACGCCGTGCGCAAGCTTTATCTGACCGAGCATTCCCGCGATTTCAAGTATCTGCAGTATTATGAGGGCCTCGCGCGCATGCGCGGCGCGCTGATCAAAAAGGAATACGGAACGGCCTTCGCCATCGACGACTACGCCAAGCGCATCGTGATGGATCCGCTGTAAATCCTTACGACCCAAAGGAGCAAGCTATGGTTTTATGCGGCATTGACAACCTCGCAAGCGTCGATTCCATCCTCCGCGGGAAGCGCATCGGCCTGATGACCAACCCCACGGGCGTCGATCATCGCCTGCGCTCCTCGATCGACATCCTGCATGCGCGGTATCGCCTCACGGCGCTGTTTTCCTGTGAACACGGCGTCCGCGGCGACGTACAGGCAGGTCTGCACATCGCCTCCGCCCCCGACCCGGAAACCGGCGTGATGGTATACAGCGTCTACGGGGCGTCGCGCCATCTCAGTCAGGAAATGCTCGACAGCTTCGACGTCTTCGTCTACGACATTCAGGACGTCGGCGCGCGGTTTTATACCTACATCTACTCGCTTTCCAACGCCATGGAAGACTGCGCGCGCGCAGGCAAGCCCGTCGTCGTCCTCGACAGGCCCAATCCCCTCGGCTGCGATCGGGTCGAAGGCACGCTGCTTGACGAGCGGGTTTCCTCCTTCGTCGGCAAATTCGCCATGCCCACCCGCTATGGCCTGACCGTCGGCGAATACGCCCGCTGGATACGCGATTATCTGAAGCTCGATCTGGATCTTTTCATCGCGCCGCTGCTCGGCTATGCCCGCTCCATGCGCTACGAGGATACCGGCCTCGCCTTTGTTCCGCCCTCCCCCAACTGCGCGACGCTGCACGCCGCCAACGCCTACATCGGCACCTGCATCTTCGAGGGCACCAACCTCTCCGAGGGGCGCGGCACCGTGCTGCCGTTCGAATACATCGGCGCGCCGTTCATCGACGCGCCTGCGCTGGAACGGCGCATGAACGCCCTGCAGCTGCCGGGCGTGCGCTTCCGCCGAGCCTATTTCACGCCGCAGTTCAATAAGCATGCGGGCGCGCAGTGCGCCGGCGTGCAGGTCCATCTGACCGATCCGGCTGCCGCGGAACCCTTCCGCGCCGGATTGTACCTGCTGGACGTGATCCGCGAGCTGCACGGCGACTGCCTGCAGTGGACCGGCATCGAGGATGCCGAATACAAGACCATCGACAAGCTGCTGGGCACGGATGCATACCGTCTCGGCCGTGCCGATGCAGGCGCGCTGATCGCCGCCAACCGGGAAGAAATTCTCAGCTGGCAGGAGCGCAGCCGCGCCTATCAGCTTTATCGCTGACCGCAGATCTGGCGTCTGTTTCGATCATACAAGAGAACAAGGAGGAACTTCATCCATGCTTCTGCCCAATTATCACCAGAACCTGGAGACGCTGCATGTGGGTACGCTGCCCAATCACGCCTACTTCATCCCCCACAGCAGCCCGGAAAGCGCGCTCTCCCGCAGCCGCGTCCGCTCCGACCGCTTTCAGCTTCTCTCCGGTGACTGGGGCTTCACCTATTATGACAGCGTGCTCGATCTCGAGGAGGACTTCCTGAACCGGGAAGCTCGGGACGTAATCCCCGTCCCCTCCGTCTGGCAGTGCCACGGCTATGAGCATCACCACTATACCAACGTCCTCTTCCCGATCCCCTATGATCCGCCCTTCGTGCCCGTCGAGAATCCCTGCGGCCTGTACAGCCGGCGTTTCGACTGCGCCAAGGCGCAGGGCGAACGCTATACGCTCTGCTTCGAGGGCGTGGATTCCTGCATGTACGTCTACGTCAACGGGCAGTTTGCCGGTTACAGCCAGGTTTCCCACAGCACGTCCGAATTCGACGTGACCGGCTTCCTGACCAGCGGCGAAAACCTCCTGCAGGTTCTGGTGCTCAAGTGGTGCGACGGCACGTATCTGGAAGATCAGGACAAGTTCCGCGCCAGCGGCATCTTCCGCGACGTCTATCTGCTGCGCCGCGAAGCCTGCGCCATCCGCGATTACACGGTCAAGACCCTGCTCAGCGACGACCTGCTCCGCGCCGACGTCAGCGTGACGCTCGACGCGCCGGGCGCGCCCAAGACGCAGTGGCAGCTCCTCAGCGCAGAGGGCGGCGTGCTCCGTCAGGGCGAGTCCGAAGACGGCAGGATTCTCTTTGCGCTTGAATCCCCCGTCCTCTGGAGCGCGGAAAGGCCGTACCTGTATACCCTGCTGCTTCATTGCGGCGGAGAATGGATCGCCGAGGAAATCGGCGTGCGCGAGATTCACGTTTCCAACGGCGTCGTCTATATCAACGGACAGAATGTCAAGTTCTGCGGCGTGAACCGCCATGACAGCGACCCCGTGCTCGGCCCTGCCGTCGGCGAAAAGGAAATGCTGCGCGATCTGACGGTCATGAAGCAGCACAACGTCAACGCCATCCGGACCAGCCATTACCCGAACGCTCCGGAATTCCTGCGCATGTGCGACCGCTACGGCTTCTACATCATCGATGAAACCGACCTGGAATGTCACGGCATCGTGCTGGCCGACGGCAACTGGAAGGGCAACTACGACGAGATCGCCAGCGATCTCACCTTTGAGCAGCCGATCCTCGACCGCGTTCAGCGCTGCGTCATCCGCGACAAGAACCGCCCGAGCGTGGTCATCTGGTCCATGGGCAACGAGTCCGGCTACGGCGAGTGCATCCGCCGCGCGATCGTCTGGACAAAGGAATACGATCCCACGCGCCTGACGCATTACGAGCGCGCTGCCTTCCCGCCGGAGGGCATGGTCCGAAATCCCGAGGGACTGGATCTTTACAGCCGCATGTATCCGAAGATTGAGGATATCGACGCATACTTTGACAACGGCGAACTGCCCCTGCCGTATGTGCTGTGCGAATACTGCCATGCGATGGGCAACGGCCCGGGCGATCTGGAGGATTATTTCGAATGCTTCCATCGCCACGACGGCCATTGCGGCGGCTTCATCTGGGAATGGTGCGATCACGCGATGTACATGGGCCGCACGGCAGACGGCAGAAAGAAGTATTTCTACGGCGGCGACTCCGGCGAATTCCCGCACGACGGCAACTTCTGCATGGACGGTCTGGTCTATCCCGACCGCAGGCCGCATACCGGACTGATCGAATTCAAGAACGTCTCGCGCCCCGCGCGCATCACGGCGCTCGATCTTTCCGCAGGCCGCTTCGAAGTCTGGAATCTTTACGATTTCACCACGCTGCGCGACGCCGTCCGGATCCGCTATACGGTGCGCAGGAACGGTCAGGATATCGAAACCGGCGTCGTGCCCGCCGATCAGCTGGCGATCGCGCCGCACAAAAAGGCCGAAATCAGGCTGGACTGCGCGGAGCTTTCCAAGCCGGATACCGCGATTCTCTTTGAAACCGAGCTCCTTTGCGCGACCGCGCTGCTGCCCGCCGGCCATATCGTCGGCGTCGATCAGCTCGGTCAGCAGCGCTATGCGCCGGCGACTGCCGCCTCCGCCGCCGGTCCGATCGGCACCAGTGAGGACGCCCGCACGATCACCCTGAGCGGCAGCGGCTTCCGCTATGTATACAACAAGCACACCGCATGCTTCGACGCGCTTACGCACGGCCAGCAGGCGATCATCGAAAAGCCGATGAGCCTGAATATATGGCGCGCGCCGACCGACAACGACCGCCGCATCCGCCAGCAATGGAGCGCCTTCGGCTATGATCGTGCCATCGCGCGCGGCTATGAAACCGCAGTCGCCTGCGGCGAGTACGGCTGTACCCTCACGACCCGCTTCTCCATCGGCGCGATCTTCCTGAAGAACCTCCTGACCGGCACGATCGTCTGGACGGTTTCCCCCGCCGGCGCGATCACGGTCCGCATCGACGCGAAGATGCGCGAGGGCATGCCGTTCCTGCCGCGCTTCGGCCTGCGCCTGTTCCTGCCCAAGGCCGTCAATCAGGCGTCGTACTTCGGCTACGGCCCGTATGAAAGCTACGTCGATAAGCGCCGCGCCAGCGTCCAGCATCTGCATCACGCCGCCGTGCGCGATCTGCATGAGGACTACCTCATGCCGCAGGAAAACGGCAGCCACTTCGGCTGCAGCTATCTGCGTCTGGAGGGCGGCGGCACGGCGCTGACCGTGACCGGCGAAGACTTCACCTTCAACGCCTCGCTCTATACGCAGGAGGAGCTGACCGCCAAGGCGCACAACTTTGAGCTTGAGCAGAGCGGCTATACCGTTTTGTGCGTGGACGCCGCTCACGCCGGCATAGGCTCCGGCAGCTGCGGCCCGGCGCTGCTGGAAAAATACCATACGCCCACGGAAATCCGCTTCACCTGCACGCTGGTACCGGGCAAATAAAACGATATACAAAACCTCCAACCGGGGCCTCGGCTCCGGTTGGAGGTTCTTTTTGCTGTTTATTCCCGGACGGCGCTTTCCAGAATGGTCAGCGTGCAGGCGTCCGCATCCATGCGCGCGCGCACACCGAAAGGCAGCGTCAGCTTCGGGATGCAGTGTCCGGACTGCAGGCCGGTGAAAATCGGCTTGCCGCAGGGCGCCGCAATATCGCGGATGATCTCCTCAATCGTGAGACCAAAATGCTCATATTCGACCGGGCAATTTCTGAAATCGCCGAAGACGATGCCGGCACATTCATCCAGCTTGCCCGCAAGGCGCAGCTGCGTCAGCATCCTGTCGATGCAGTATGTCTTCTCGCCGATTTCCTCGATAAAGAGAATCCTTCCCCTCGTATCCAGCTCATAGGGCGTGCCTAGCAGGCTGGTGATCAGCATCAGATTGCCGCCGACGAGCATGCCTTCCGCGACGCCGGGGTTGACGGTTTTCCTTTCGTGATAGCCGGGCGCATTGATCAGCTCGCCCACCGGCTCCGCGCTGCACAGCGCGCGCTCCATGGACAGGCGCGTGAACGCATGCGTCTCGCCGTCCGCCCAGTCGGACAGGGCCATCGGGCCGTGGAACGTCGCCAGTCCGCTCTTTTCGAGCATCGCGACGTGCATCGCCGTGATGTCGCTCAGACCCATGAAAATCTTGGGATGGCGCGCGATCGCGTCGTAATCGAGCAGATCCAGCATGCGCGTGGTGCCATAGCCGCCGCGCGTACAGAAGATCGCGTCCACATCGTCGTCCATGAACATGGCGTTGACGTCACGCGCGCGGACCTCGTCCGTGCCGGAGAGATAGCCGTACACCTGCTCGCAGCTCTCGCCCAGCTTCACGCGGTAACCCATGCGCTCAAGCTCCGCGACGCCGCGCGCAAGCGCGCCCTCGACGCGGATCGCACCGGACGGACCGACGAGGCCGATCGTATCGCCTTTTTTCAGCTTCCTGCCATACAGCATATCCAGTCCCCCGTCACTGACCATCCAGAACCAGCGCGACGTGCATCAGCGCACCGATGGTCAGACATTCCTCGTCGAGCGTGAATTCCTTGCTGTGCAGCGGCGGCGCAGGCATGCGCTCCTTTTTGGCGCAGCCGACGTGGAAAAACGCGCCCGGCGCGCAGTCGCTGAAAAACGAGAAATCCTCACCGCCCATGCTCGGCTCCGGCTTTTCCACGGCGTTCTCCCGGCCAAACAGCCGCGCTGCGATACGGCGCACGCGGGACGCCTCGTGGCCGTTGTTGACCAGCGCTGCATAGCCGCTGATGATCCTGACCTCCGCGCTGCAGCCCATGCACGCCGCCACGCCGGAGGCCACTTCATGAATCCGCTTCTGCATCATCGCCCGGATTTCGCTGTTGGCCGTGCGCAGCGTGCCGCGCAGGGTCACCCTGTCGCAGATGATGTTCTGCGCCGTACCGCCCTCGATCTCGCCAAAGGTCAGCACTGCGCTGGCAATCGGCGAAAGATTGCGGGAAACGATCGTCTGCAGCGTGCTGATCACCTGCGCGGCGCAGACGATGGCGTCCGCACTGCGCTCGGGATAGGCGCCGTGGCCCGCGCGTCCATGAATCGTCATCAGGACGGTATCGGTCGATGCGTTGAGCGTGCCCGATCGCGTTTCAATCGTGCCCAGCGGCAGATTCGGCATCACATGCAGGCCGTATACGCGGTCGACATGCGGATTTTCCATCGCGCCTGCCTTGACCATCGGCTCCGCGCCGCCGTCGGTTTCCTCCGCAGGCTGGAACAGGAGCTTCACCGAGCCGCGCAGCTGATCGCGCATGCCCACGAGTACCTTCGCCGCGCCCAGCAGGATCGCCGTGTGC
>JAFSCW010000102.1 GCA_017436605.1 Clostridia bacterium
CGTCCGCCTTGATGAGGATCATGTCGTCAAGCTCGCCGCAATCCACGGCAATGTGGCCGTAGATCACATCGTCAAAGCTGGCTTCACCGCTCAGGGGCACGTTCTGGCGGATGACGTAGGGTTCGCCTGCGGCGATGCGCGCATCGATCTCTTCCTTGGAAAGATGCAGGCAGTGCTTGTCGTACTTGAAGGTTTCGCCCTTGGCTTCGGCCTTGGCGCGCTCCTCGTCCAGGCGCTCCTTGGTGCAGAAGCAGTAATAGGCGCCGCCCTTTTCGACCAGCTCTTTGGCGTAGGGCAGGTACATGTCCTTGCGCTCGGACTGGACATACGGGCCGCAGGGGCCGCCGACGTCCGGACCTTCGTCGTGGAGCAGGCCGGCGGTTTTCATGGAGTTGTAGATCACGTCGACAGCGCCCTTCACCTCGCGCTCCTGATCGGTATCCTCGATGCGCAGGATGAACTTGCCGCCGTTGCGGCGCGCCCAGAGATAGGTATACAGCGCGGTGCGCAGATTGCCCAGGTGCATATAGCCGGTCGGGCTCGGCGCAAAGCGCGTACGGACTTCGTTAGACATGGTTTTCTCTCTTTCTTGCGAAGCGGGAAACGGGGGAATACTGGGGACGACGCGGGCTCTGCCCGCACCCGGCAGGGACATTGTCCCTGCACCCTTCTTCCGCTTCGCGGCAGTTTTAAGATATGGGGTGAAGGGCGGCTGTCGCCGCCCTTATGAATGATCATGCAGTTCCGGAGCGCCTTTTGCGCGAGCGAAACGGGTATGGACACAGCCCGCTCAGTCGAGCTTGAAGCTGTCCTTGAGCGTCACGACGCGGTTGAAGACCTCCAGCTCGTCGGTGGAATCCTTGTCCTTGCTGAAGTAGGCCATGCGCATGAACTGGAAGTTGTCGCCGACCTTCGCGCTCGCCAGCCACGGCTCGGCATAGCCGCGGACGACCTTCAGGCTGTCCGGGTTGAGCTTCTGGCCGCCGAAAGCGGAGGCTTCGGCCTCATCCTCGGTCTCCTCGGCGTCTTCTGCGGTATTCTCATCCAGGAAGAGCACATCGTACAGGCGGGCTTCGAAGGGCATGTTCTCCTTCGCGCTGACCCAATGGATCGTGCCCTTGACCTTGCGATCCGCGCCCGGCATGCCGGACTTGGTATCAAAGTCGACCGTCGCATACACGCAGGTCACGTTGCCGTTTTCGTCCAGATCGTAGGATTCGCACTTGACGATGTACGCGCCCTTGAGGCGGACCTCGCCGTCCGGCTTGAGACGGAAGTATTTCTTCGGCGCATCGACCATGAAGTCCTCGCGCTCGATGTAGATCTCGCGCGTGAGCGGGACGTCATGCGTGCCCATCTCCGGCTTCTTCGGATGGTTCTCGATCGTGCAGATCTCGGTCTTGTCCTCCGGGTAGTTGGTCAGGACGACCTTGAGCGGATCGAGCACGGCCATGGCGCGCGGGGCAACCTCATTGAGGTCGTTGCGCACACAGAACTCGAGCATGCGGTGATCGACGATGGAGTCGGTCTTCGCCACACCGACGCGGTCGATGAAATCGCGAACCGCAGCGGAGGTATAGCCGCGGCGGCGCATGCCGGCAAGCGTGGGCATGCGCGGATCGTCCCAGCCGGCGACGATGTTGTTTTCGACCAGATAGCGCAGCTTGCGCTTGCTCATGACGGTGTTGGTCAGGTTCAGACGGGCGAACTCGATCTGACGCGGCTTCTGTTCAAAGCCGCAGACCTCGACGACCCAGTCGTACAGCGGGCGATGAATCTCGTACTCCAGGGAGCACAGGCTGTGGGTCACGCCCTCGAGCGCATCGCCGATCGGATGGGCGAAGTCGTACATCGGATAGATGCACCACTTGTCGCCGGTGCGGTGATGGGTCGCATACTTGATGCGGTAGATCGCCGGATCGCGCAGGTTGATGTTCGGGGAGGACATGTCGATCTTCGCACGCAGGGTACGGCTTCCCTCCGGGAATTCGCCGTTCTTCATGCGCAGGAAAAGATCCATGTTCTCTTCCGGGGTGCGGTCGCGGTAGGGGGAGTTCTTGCCCGGCTCGGTGAGCGTGCCGCGATAGGCGCGCACCTCTTCCTTGGTCAGGTCGTCCACATACGCGAGGCCGCGGCGGATCAGATCGCAGGCGTATTCAAAGATCTGATCGTACTGCTCGCTGGCGTAATACACGCCGCCGTATTCGAAGCCGAGCCAGTGGATATCGTCCTTGATGGCCTCGACAAACTCTTCCTTTTCCTTGGTGGGGTTGGTATCGTCAAAGCGCAGGTTGCAGACGCCGCCGAACTTTTCCGCGGTCGCAAAATCAACCGTCAGCGCTTTTACATGGCCGATATGCAGATAGCCGTTCGGCTCCGGCGGGAAGCGTGTCTGGACACGGCCGTCGTTTTTACCCTCGGCCAAGTCTGCCTTGATCGCATCCCAGATAAAATTACTTCTCTCCTTGATTTCTTCCGCCATGGGAATCCCTCCTCAGAATACGCTTATAGATTACGCATTTCGCTGTATCCATTAGTATCCATAATAATGTAGTATACTATACCGCAGATGGAGAAGCAAGACCTGACAAAAAATATTGTTCCTGTATGCAAAAAACAACGGACCGCACACCGGAAAAAGCGCAAAGACTCTTGTGCAACATGGAGGACTTGTGAAAAAATATGCGAAAGGTGTTCCTTTTTGACAAGGGTATGTGTTATAATGAGACGGTTGCATATACTCAACAATTTTCCATTCCATTCATCAGGATAAGGAGGACAAACAATATGCAGTATTCCCGTGAAGTGGAAGAAATGATCTGCGTTGCGAAGGGCCCGAACCACGGCCCGGCGCCCATCCCGGAAGAGGGCAAGTGGGTGCAGGCGAAGCAGATTACCGACATCTCTGGTTACACCCATGGCATCGGCTGGTGCGCTCCGCAGCAGGGCACCTGCAAGCTGTCTCTGAACGTGAAGAACGGCGTC
>JAFSCW010000103.1 GCA_017436605.1 Clostridia bacterium
CCCGCTGTGCAAGGTGCCGGGCTCGAAGTTCAACGAGATGAGCGGCGAGAAGACCTGGGCGGCGGAGCATGTCGTGGGCGTGGCGAAGGGCGCGCCGGAGGAGATCATTCAGGGCCTGCGCGAGAACTTCGAGGGCGAGTGCTCCGAGGTCGGCATGTACCTGGCGATGGCGCGCGTGGCGCATCGCGAGGGCTATCCGGAGATCGGTCTGTATTGGGAGAAGGCCGCGTATGAAGAGGCGGAGCACGCTGCGAAGTTCGCGGAGCTGCTGGGCGAGGTCGTGACGACCAGCACCAAGCGCAACCTGGAGCTGCGCGTGGACGCGGAAAACGGCGCGACGAGCGGCAAGTTCGAGCTGGCGAAGAAGGCGAAGGAGCTGAACCTGGACGCGATCCACGACACCGTGCACGAAATGGCCCGCGACGAGGCGCGCCACGGCAAGGCGTTCGAAGGTCTGCTCAAGCGTTACTTCGGCAAGTAAGCGGGCAGTGCCCGCGCCTGCCTCCGAAGAAGCAGTGCGCGGTGAAGCGGCATGTGTGCTCGCTGCAACAGACAATCATATTATCAATACAAGGGAGGCTCCTTCAGGGGCCTCCTCTCTTTTGGATGCCCGGCTTTTCGAGATAAATGAGGCGATGACCGGATGGGTCGGATATTGTGTCCGCAGGGATTTCTTTGTATAATAAAAAGAGAAAGGGGATGCATCTTGTGGAGCAATACCGCTTTATGATGATCGGCGCACATCCGGACGATATGGAGCTGCGCTGCGGAGGGCTGGCACTGCGTCTGCGCCAGAAGGGACATCGTGTCCTGTTTCTTTCCATGACGGACGGCGGCGCCGGGCATCACAGGATGACACGCACAGAGCTGGTGCGCCGTCGCAGCGAAGAGGTGCAGGCGGCGGCCCGTACGTTGGATATCGAGTACAGGATTATGCCCATTGCAGATGGACGGCTGGAGCCCTCTCTGGATGCGCGCGATATGCTGATCCGCGAGATCCGCCAATATGCGCCGCACGTCATCATGACGCATCGCATCGTGGATTATCATCCGGATCACCGTGCCTGCGGGCAGCTTGTCATGGACTGCGCCTATATGGTGAATGTTCCGCTGTATTGTCCGGCGGTTCCCTGTCCGCCGCAGCCTCCGGTTTTTCTTTCCGTGTGGGATCGTTTTAGCCGTCGGGATCCGTTTTCCCCGGACGTTGTTGTGCCGATTGACGATCTGGTCGAGCGCAAGATCGACGCGGCGCTGTGCCATGTATCCCAGTTTTATGAATGGCTGCCGCATGTGGAGGGCTGGAAGGACGTCGGTGAAGCGCCTTCCTTCGCGGAAAAAACGGCTTTGCTGCGGGCGCAGCTGCGCAGCAGGTTCTCCGCTGAAGCGCGCCTGTATCCCGAAAGGATGCCTGCGGGATGCAGATACGCCGAAACCTTTGAATGGAATGAATACGGCGCAGCGCTGACCGGCGAGCTGCGCCGAGCGATGACGGAAATTCCGGGTGAGTAAAAGGTTTCTGCGCATGCCCAAAAGCGCCTGCTTGGGCGGTTTCTGGCGCGGCGGACAATTCTTTGTCGCTTATTTCCAAGCGCCCCTTGCGTTTTTGACGGATTTTGCTATAATAATAGTAAACCTAACAACTTATGAGTATAAAGGAGTGTATTCCAATGGCGAATAAGGTTCTTGTTGAAACTTCTGCCCGTCACATTCACGTTTCCCGTGAGCATCTGGATATCCTCTTTGGCGAGGGCTATGAGCTGACCATCAAGAAGATGCTGTCCCAGCCGGGCCAGTATGCCTGCGCTGAGCGCGTCGACGTCGTGGGCCCGAAGAAGACCCTGGCCGGCGTTTCCATCCTCGGTCCGGTCCGTCCGGAGACCCAGGTTGAGCTCTCTCTGACCGACGCCCGTTCCATCGGCGTTGTCGCTCCGGTTCGCGAGTCCGGCCAGATCAAGGGCTCCGGCGCCTGCAAGATCGTCGGACCGAAGGGCGAGATCGAGATCGCTGAGGGCGTTATCGTCGCCAAGCGCCACATCCACATGACCACCGCTGACGCCGCCGAGTTCGGTCTGGTCGACAAGCAGGTCGTGTCCGTAAAGGTCGATTCCGAAGGCCGCAGCCTGATCTTCGGCGACGTCGTCGTTCGCGTGAACGATACCTACGCGCTGGCGATGCACATCGATACCGACGAGTCCAACGCGGCCGGCATGGCTCCGGGCACCATGGGCGAGGTTATCAAGTAATTTCAATCATCCGCAAAGGGCAGCGCAAAACGCGCTGCCCTTTTTGCTTTGCCGGCAGATGAGGATGAACAGTGCGCTGGCAAGATATATTGAAAATGATTCTCAAATTAAGCAAAATTTGTATTGACAAATGAGAATAATTATCGTATAATGCAGACATCAGGTCGAATACGGAAAAGAAAGCGGCCGGAAAAAGAAGCAAAAGACGAAACGTCTGAAAAATAAAGAACATACAGGAGGAAAAGGATATGAAGAAGTGGGTTTGCCCGGTTTGCGGTTATGTGCATGAAGGCGAGGAAGCGCCGGAGAAGTGCCCGCTGTGTAAGGTGCCGGGTTCGAAGTTCAACGAGATGAGCGGCGAGAAGACCTGGGCAGCGGAGCATGTCGTGGGCGTGGCGAAGGGAGCGCCGGAGGAGATCATTCAGGGTCTGCGCGAGAACTTCGAGGGCGAGTGCTCCGAGGTCGGCATGTACCTGGCGATGGCGCGTGTGGCGCATCGCGAGGGCTATCCGGAGATCGGCCTGTATTGGGAGAAGGCCGCGTATGAAGAGGCGGAGCACGCTGCGAAGTTCGCAGAGCTGCTGGGCGAGGTCGTGACGACCAGCACCAAGCGCAACCTGGAGCTGCGCGTGGACGCGGAGAACGGCGCGACGAGCGGCAAGTTCGAGCTGGCGAAGAAGGCCAAGGAGCTGAACCTCGACGCGATCCATGACACCGTGCACGAGATGGCCCGCGACGAGGCGCGCCACGGCAAGGCTTTTGAGGGCCTGCTCAAGCGCTACTTCGGCAAGTAAGCCATGAGTATAACGGTTCACCTGTACTATACAGGCAGGAACGGAAGTGCAAGACGATTTGCGCAGGAAATGGTTTCCAGCGGGATTGTGGATGATGTGCGCGCCGAAGAGGGTAATGAACGCTACGATTACTTCTTTCCAATGGACGATCCTGAGACGGTGCTGCTCATTGATCGATGGAAGGATCAGGCGGCGATAGACGCACATCATAAATCACCGATGATGGATCAGATCGCAGCGCTCCGGGAAAAGCATAAGCTTCGCTTGAAGGTCGAGCGGTATACAGATTTGTAAGGTTATTCAGGAGGCTCCTTCGGGGGCCTCCTCTCTTTTATCCGATGCCGGTCATATGGTTATGAATTGCAAAAGTTGTATACTTGTGCTTGACAGTGGATACACAGGAGGAATACAATGGAAAAAACATCATAGCTAAGGATGTGACTCCGAATGATAAAAAAGCTTGTCGTTCTGATGATGTGTGTGCTTGCACTCATGATGTGTGCATGTGCGCTGGCGCAGGATATGGAAACCGGGCTGAATGAAGCGCTGATGATCAACCCCTACTACCACGAGGCCCAGCCGCCGGAGCGCTATGGGCTCATGCCGCGCAGCAGCGTGACGGTTTCTGTGGAATGGCTGACGGAACTGGCGTACGATCAGGACGTGACCTGGCGCGCTTCGGCCAGCGGCATTGAAGGAGACTGCACGTATACCTTCTATGTTCTGGACGCCGATTGGGATACCAACGGATATTCCGGCGAGCAGAGTGAGGCGGAGTTTACCTATCAGTTTGTCGTTCCGGGCGATTACTCGCTGTATGTCCGCGTGACCGATGCGCAGGGAACCAGCTATACCTATGTCGAGGACTTCACCCTTGCGGCGGACGGCAACCATAAAACGCTGGAGGAAATCGTCGCTTCTCTGGCGGAGGAATGCCTGGCTGCCGGCTGCGAGAGCGATTTTGACAAGGCGCTGTGGATGCACGACTGGCTGATCATGAACGCCTGCTACGACACATCCTATTCCTATTACGGGGCGGACGGCGTGCTCGCACGCACGACCGGCGTATGCGACAGCTACCGCAAGGCGTATACGATGCTGCTTGCTGCCGTCGGCGTGGAAGCTGTGCGCGCGCGCGGCGACAACCATGCGTGGAATCAGGTGAAGATCGACGGCGAGTGGTACAATGTCGATGTGACCTGGGACGATCCGACCACCAGCGACGGGGTTCAGGAAATCGTCAGCGGTCATGAGCGTCATTTCTATTTCGGCCTGCCGTATGAGATCATGGCGGTCGACCATACGTTTGAATCCAATCCGCAGTCCTGCACGTCTTACGATATGAATTTCTTCCTCAAGACGGGCGAGGTTAGCATCTGGTCGGATCCGTATGTGGAGGAGATCACGGCCGGACTTGAAAACCGCACGTTTAGCTATGCGATGGAGATCCCGACGTATTACCTGACCGAGCATGGCAAGTATTCCTACGGCAAGGAGCACATTGTCTATAATCTCGTCGTGCAGGAGCTGCTGCGCCGTGAATGGCAGGCGGGCGACAAGACGCTGAAGGTCGCTTCGAGCTATACCCAGGGCGCTGAGACGCTCCCGGCGGAGGTTACCTTCGAAGGCTATACGCTGGAGTTCTCGGAGAATGTTCAGTCGATCGGCAGGAATGCATTCGGCGAGGACAAGGGCTTTATGGCTGTCCAGATCCCGGGCGCGTCCAGCCTCGGCGACGGATGTTTTGCCAATTGTGAGGATCTTTGGAAGGTCGTTCTTTCGGACAGGGTGACCAGTATTTCGGATACCGCCTTTGAGGGCTGCGGACCGATCACGATCGTCTGCCCGGAGGGCAGCTATGCGCAGCAGTACGCCCAGGAAAAGGGCCTGAACGTCCTGATTCAGTGATCTGCGGAAACGGAATAAAACAGAATCGGGGAAACTGAATCGAAAAAAAGCGTCTTCTGTTCCGGAGAAAAACCGGACGGAAGACGCTTTTTATTATCGGGTTTCGGGGAATCACTTGCCGCGCAGCATCGGGCGGGAGATATGGACGTTGAAGTATTCGATCAGCGGGCCCATGAAGAACGCCGTAATGATCGTGC